>JAYVGA010000036.1:0-4576 GCA_043772635.1 Chitinophagaceae bacterium | reverse complement strand
GGCACAGGATATTTGGTTTACGGGATCAAACACTTTGCCTACACCAGATACAGGCTGGCTGGGCCGCCAGCTGGATACTGCAAACCCAGGATTTCCTCTTGGCTATCCAAATGCCGAAACTCCCGATCCGCTGGCTATACAAATTGGAGGCGCTTTGCCATTGGTTTTGCAGGGCCCTAATATTAATATGGGATACAATGCACCCAACCCTGCAACCCTCGTAAATGTAGCCACGGCTACTCCCGCTCCTGCACCGGCAAATGATTATGGAATGGAGCTTACTTTTTTACGTATGATGAAAGATCAAAGCAATGCTTACACTTCAAGAATTACCACTGCCTATGGCGCACAACTTACCTTATCTACTATGTATGCCACAACGGGCAACACATTATCCGATCAGCTAAAAATTGTTGCAAGGCTTATAGGAGGAGGATTAACCACACCTGTTTATATCGTTAATCACCCCGATAGTTTTGATACACATGTGAGCCAGGTAGTGACCGGAAATACAACAACCGGAAATCATGCCAATAGTTTAGCCAAACTATCTGTGGCCATTGCTGCTTTTCAAAATGATATTACTTTAATGGGCAAAGCCGGAAAAGTAACCGGTATGACATTTAGTGAGTTTGGCCGCCGTGTAATTAATAATACCAGCTCCGGTACCGATCATGGCAGCGGTGCACCGGTAATATTTTTTGGAGCCGGTGTAAATGGGGGTGTTACCGGCACATCGCCCCTATTACCTGCTACTCCTACCGGAAGTACACAGGTGCCGCTGCAATACGACTTCAGGCAACTGTATGCAACTGTTATGCAAAAGTGGTTGTGTATGGATGCGGCCCAATCGCAAACAATTTTAAATGGAGCTTATGCTACTGTACCAATTTTTAATGCAGGCACAGTACCCCTTGATGGCATGGAACTTAAAGCTGCCTGGGAAAATGAATTTGCCCGCCTGGAATTTGATGTATTTGAAAATGATTCCTACGAAGTTTTTGTAGTAGAACGTTCCATAGATGCTGTCCACTTTCAACTGGTGAATACAATACAAAATACCAGCAGCAGCAGCCAGCAAAAATATATTTATAAAGATGTACGCATAAATACCCCCGAAATTTTTTACCGTATTAAAGGGGTATCCAAACAGGGAGCGGTTTCTTACTCAAAAATTGCAGCACTTGAAAACCGTAACCGGCAGCAGGTAAGGATTTATCCCAACCCGGTAAAAAACTTTATAATAAATGTAGAGTTTTTAACCAGGGTAGATGAAAATGTATCTATTACCATATTTGGTACCCTTGGAGAAAAATTATATTACAACCAGCTTAACCCACAGGGAAGAAACAGCATTACTTTTAAAGTGCCCGGTTATTTTAGTGTACAAACATTGTACATTTTAAATATCAGCTTTAGCGGCACCGTTATCAATGAAAAAATATTATTTGAATAAAATTTTTGCACCACGACACTTAAAATAGTTTTGCCGCAGATTTAATCTGCGGCATTTATTTTTCATATAAATTTAAACAGGAAGGGTTGCTACTTTCGGCATGGGCGGGGAAGCATTTAGAAAAGATATTGAAGCTGCATTTTTTTGGTAATAAAAATTTACCAGGCCATTTTCCTGTTTCTTTTTTGCAGGTAATAATGCCATAATAAAAATGTTGCCACCGAGCGGTAAGGACTCCATTTAATGGTATAAGTTTCTATAGCCTGTTTATCAGTTAGCAGCAGTAATTCTTTAATGGTAATAATTACGGCAATATCTCCCAGCGGCAGTATATCCGGGGCCCGCAGGCAAAACATCAGGTACACATCTATCGTCCAGTTACCAATTCCTTTTATTTTTATCAGCTCTTCTCTTACCTGTGCAGCAGGTTTTGCAGCCAGGCCTTGCAGATCAATATTTTTTTGTAGTATGGCTGTGGCCAATGCTTTTATGTAAGTTGTTTTTTGGCGGCTCACTCCCGATATCCTGTATTCTTCTTCGGGCAAAGCATGTAAATGTTCAGGATCAAAAATAAGCAGCTTTGTTTTTAATTGTAAAAAAGTTGCCTTTGCAGAATAAAGAGAAACCTTTTGCTCCAGTATAAATAATACAAGCGTTTCAAACCCTGGCTGTCTTGTGGGTAAAGCCGGCAGCCCATAAAGATGAACGATGTGCTTAAAAATTTTATCTTTTTTTGTAAGATAATTGATGGCTTGTTGCATAATGATTAATACGCCGCTAATATGCCGGGAAATAATGATTAAAATTAATTAAACTAAAAATCTTTTGGTAACTAATTATCTCTATAGATTTTAAACTGCTTCTTTATTTAATCACTGCCGGCACTTTTATATTTTCTTTACATCCAGGGAATAGGTTTTTAATTGTGAAGCCAAAGGAGAAGCTGGTTTTAATCTTTCGTATTTTTTTAGCTAAAGCAATAAGCATATTGCAGCCAGCCAGGCTTTAATATTTTATAAAATTAATTTCCCCTGTTATTCTTTCCCTGCTCACTCCTGTATTTCTGCAACTCACTCCTTTTATATTGCTGTAATTATTAATGTGGGCTAAACTTGTATTCAAATTATTTATTATCATTTATCAAACTAAAAAATACATTATGAAACTTCTTCCCATTTTTACCGCATTATTATTAACCATTTCATTTGTGCCCGTAAAAAGCCAGGATGCTTTGCCAAAAGGCTTTGCCATGGGCAGTGTAATTTTAGCCGATAACAGCGAAGTAACCGGTTATATTAAAGATGATATTAAGAACAAAGCCTCTGTAGTACTGATACCAGCAGCTGGGGGCAAAAAAATAATTTACGATGGGGATAAATTAAACGGTGCCACTGTTGGAGGCACAAAATACATCTGCATTAAAGGTGATTTTTTTAAGCTGGTATGCGAAGGCGAGATCAGTTTTTTACAAAAAGCAAGCGATGCTTCATCAAAGCCAGTGTATGCAGGTAACGAGCCCATGTTTATAAATGGTACAAATGGTAAACCCGGCGATTATTTTATTTACAACAATAAGCAGAAGGAACTGCATCTTATCAACGAAAAGAACCTGGCAGAAGTAACTGCAAAACAATTTGCCGGTTGCGGGCCTGCGCTTGCCAAAGCAAAAGAATCAGAAAAAGATATTACCCTTTTAAAAGAGGCGGTAATTATTTATAATAACCGTGATGCCAGGTAAACCATTAAACAACGCCCTGTTTAAATAATATCCCCAAAGAAAAACAATTTTTTTAATTATCTATTCCCATACTACTGCCAGGTTAAGTGCGAATGCAAATATTAACTATTGCTCATTCACTAACCCTACCGTTACTTTATTAACCCGGTAGTAGTTTTATAAAAGTAATGTTATGCCAAAACAGTTCATCCTTTTTTTACTCCTTATTTTTTCTGTTTGTATTGTGCAGGCACAAAGCCAAACACTTTTGCAAACAATAAAAGGAACAGTAACAGATGAGCAATCTGGAAATATTCTTTACGGGGTAACCCTGCAAACCTTAGGTACAAAACCCATAATATATGGCAGCTCCGATAGCGCTGGAAACTTTAAATTAAAAAATGTTCCTGTTGGAAGGGCTACCATTAAAGCCAGTATGGTGGGGTATGAAGATGCCATTGCAGCAGGTATAGAAGTAACCTCCGCCAGGGAAGTGGTGCTGGAAATAAAACTAAAAGAAAAAATAAAAAAGCTGGATGATGTTGTTGTTATGAGCGGCCGCTCAAAAAATAAAGCCCTCAATGAAATGGCGCCGGTAAGTGCCCGGCAGTTTAGTGTAGATGAAGCGGTGCGGTACTCCGGCACAAGAAACGATCCCAGTCGCATGGCCCAAAACTTTGCTGGTGTAAGCGGTACCAACGATGCAAGAAATGATATAGTAATAAGAGGCAACTCGCCGGCAGGTGTGTTGTGGCGTATGGATGGTATTGATATTCCTAATCCCAATCACTTTAGTACTTTGGGTTCTACAGGCGGGCCGGTAAGTATTTTAAATACCAACACTTTAAAAAATGCTGATTTTTTAACCAGCGCTTTTCCTGCGCAATATGGTAATGCCCTGGCAGGCGTATTTGATTTGGGTATGCGAAACGGTAATACCGAAAAATATGAATTTCTCGGGCAGTTTGGATTTAACGGAATTGAACTGGCTGCAGAAGGGCCCCTAAATAAAAAAAACAACGCTTCTTTTTTAATAGACTACCGCTACTCTATGGTGGCAGCCATACAATCCCTGGGGCTCTCTGTAGGTACAGGCTCATCTACACCCTATTACCAGGATGTACATTTTAAGTTACATATGCCTACCAAAAAATGGGGAACATTTGATTGGTTTGGTTTGGGCGGCGAAAGCCATATAAAATTTGCAGCAGATACAGCAGATAACCTGTATTCCAGTAACGACGGTACTTTTCGTAACAGAAATTTTAAATCGCTCACCGGAGTTACCGGGCTTACCAATACTTATTTTTTTAACAGTAATACCTCAGGAAAATTTATCCTGGCCATATCAGGCTTTCAATCCAGGTACACCGAAATAATAGTAGAAGATAATAAACCCGGCC
>JAYVGA010000035.1:0-8766 GCA_043772635.1 Chitinophagaceae bacterium | reverse complement strand
ATCAAATAAGTTTTTTTCGCTGCTGCCAGTCTCTAATACTTTAAAGAGTGATTGAATTATTTTTAACCCCTCATTAATTTTTTGCAACAGCTTGCACAGGCAAGAGCAGGGACGACACAGGCAGCAGCACCCGGGCGGCAGTGCATCACATGAGCATGTGTACATACATGAGCATACACACGTAAAGTAAAAAATGTTATATTGCAGTATCAAGCGACAGCGGAAAAAGTTCTTTGATTTTTTTTATAAAATAAGGTGCAGGGAAATTTTTGGGGAAAGCTAAAAATCTCTATGAGAAGGGTAACCATTTACAGAACGTTTTAGTTGTAGTAAGTGATAAAAAACTTGCTGTAGATAGTGATGGAAATGGAATTATTGATTACTACAATGCTGATGTGGTGACTGCAAATGACATGTACAGTGGCGGTATGATTATGCCAGGAAGAAAATTTGCACAAGGCAATAGTAATTACCGATACTCAATAAATGGACAAGAAAAGGAGAATGAACTTAATGAAAATATTACAACAGCTCAATATTGGGAGTATGATAGCCGAATAGTTAGACGTTGGAATAGAGACCCAGAAGGTAACGAATCTGAAAGTCCATATTTATGTTTCTATGGTAATCCTATTCAAATGATGGACCCACTAGGAAATAAGCCTTATGATGATAAATACAGAGATAGAAATACAGGAAAGCTAATAAGGACGGTAAAGACCAGTGAAGGTGGAGATAGAATAATGGACGTATTAACACCTTCGGGGGGCAAAAAACTGCAAGACTTAACAGTTGACGAATTAAAGGCTAATGTTTCCGGCGGTATTCAAATGGTTGCTCATAAAGGGTATAACTATGATGTAAATACGGGGCAATTTGTAAAAAATGGAACTCAAACGCCGCAACCAACACCAAGTCAAGCACCAGTAAATACTAAACCAGTACCCAATAATAATGCAACAGCACAGGCACCGGATATAATATCAAAACCAGTACAAAACACAATGGATGTTGTTGGAGCAGTTAGTACAACCACCCAAGCTGTTTCTTCAGGTTTTCTTAGAGCAGCTAGAGCAGCTAAATCTTCAGGTACATTAGGAAATGGTGTGCTAGTGGGTATTCCTTCAAGTCTTAGTGCTAAAGCTCCCAATGTTTTTAGTTTAGGTAGAGTTAATGCTTCTGCTGCAATAAAGGTGACTAATGCTGCAAAAGTAGTAGATATTATATCGAAACCATTATCGGTAGCTAGTGGAGTTGTAAATATAGTAAAGGATGGAAAGCTTACGGCAGGTGATGCAGGAGTGGCAGCTTTAACTTATGCTCAAATTGCCTTTCCAGCTTTTGGTCTTGCAGTTGGAGTTTTTGATATTGGAAGTTTGATATTTGGGTATAAAAGTTCATCAGACTTAATCCATGATGCTATTGACGGCACCTTACCAAATCATGGTATAAATTTTACAGGAACAAAAAGGTAATTAAAATGATTATTGATTTTATAATTTATATTTCTATAAAAGTATTTAAAAGCTACCTGTCAGGGGTAGCTTTTTTAGCAGGAATTTTTACTCTATCGTCTATAGCATTGATAAAGTTTATTGCTATTAAATTTTACCCAGATATTGGCTATAATACTAGTTGGAGAGGCTTTTTTCAACTCTCTTACTTATGTTATATTCCTATAGTTCTGTTACTTATTTTTAAGAAAGTTGGTTATAGTAAATTAACTGATAATTTTTTTGAAAAAAAGAAGGTTAACTACTTTTGGTCTTTAGTGTCTGTTATATTACTTTGTATAATACTTACAATATTGTTCTCTTATATTTTAATTTTTTGGTAATAAGTCTAATACCAACAATATAAAAAATTTTAATAAAAGTAAAAAAAATAGCCAACCGTTGCAACCCATGCAACGGTTTTTTTATGCACTCAACTGTAAAGCTGTCGTAAGATTATCTTTTAATTTTTTCTTAGACACCAGCGCATCTAACATTGTAAAGAAAGCGGCTTTTTCTTTTTTGTCCAGCAACTCAATTAAAGATATTTTTTCCATTAGGGTTTTATCAACAGAGTTTACATCTTTAAAAACATCATCGGCAGTAAAGAGCTCTACTACATCCACACCGAGGGCTTTAGAAATTTTAGTAAGGGAAGATAAAGCGGGGTCGCTTTTATCACCTTCAATGCGGCTATAATGCCCAGTATCCATCTTGCAGGTAAGAGCAACTTCTTTTTGTGATAAGCCTTTAGCTTCTCTAACTTTTTTAATGTTTTTACCTATTAGCATATTATATTGTGTTATTATCATACAAATCTATGTTTTAAGCGTGTTTAAAGCAATAGTAGGCAAAAGTATAAAATAATAATTGTGTTTTAAAGCAATTATATTATTTTTGTCTTTTAGGGTTTAACACAATAAATAATTTATGGCAAACGAAGCATTAAACCACCACAACCCCGAATTAGTAACATGGAAATACGAAGAAATCCTTTTTGCATTACTTGGCGGCATCAGAATAGAAGGACTGCATAGCATGAGAGTAACTTTAAAAGTGGACTTTAAAACCTTCCCATCCATACGCCACGGCTTAGACTTATACAACGAAACCCAAACCGAAAAACTCATAAAAAATATTGCGGAGCGTTTTACATTATCCACCACTTACATCCATAAAGCAATCGGCAATTTTCTGCCGCTTTATGTAAGCGGTAATGAAGCCGCCAGTAGAGCGTTGCCGCCGTCTGGCTTTCAGCCAACGGCAAAGCATAAATTTCAATCTAAAATTTTATACTCTTCATCAATAAAATCGTTTTTAAACACAGATGTATTAAAAGTAACTTAGGTTTAGCATAGCAATAATGCAAGGCTTCAATTCGCCGTTGGCTGAAAGCCAGACGGCAAAAAAAAGATTTTTTAAGAAGTACATTGCATTAAAAGTTTGGCACCCCCCCTGCAACAATTTTAAATGCAACAGCCAGATTCCTGTTTAAAATTTATCACCGCTCCTTATCTTTGGCAAATGCCGAAATTAATAAAGGTTTTTTCCTGGGGATTATTAATAAGTTTTTTGGGTACGCTTCCCATGGGTACACTAAATATTATGGCTATGCAGATAGGCATACAGGAGAGCATACATAATGCTTTGCTGTTTGTACTGGGCTCCCTTATTGTAGAAATGATTTATGTGCGCATATCGCTGGTGGGTATAAACTGGATTCAAAAGCAGGAGCGGGTTATGAAAGCTATGCAATGGATAACACTCGCTATCATTGTAGCGCTTGCTGTGGGAAGTATAATGGCTGCACTGCACCCGGATGCTGAAGCAAAAAACGTGGTGCTGCAAAATAACATGCACCGTACTTTGCTGGGTATGCTCATGTGTGCCATCAACCCTGTGCAGATACCTTTTTGGTTTGGATGGAGTACCGTGTTGTTTTCAAAAAAAATTCTGGAGCCGGTAAATGCACAATACAATTTTTATATTGTGGGCATTGGCCTGGGTACTTTACTGGGCAACAGCCTGTTTATTTTTGGCGGCAAATGGCTGGTGCACAGAATTGCAAACAGCCAGGCATACATGAATTGGGTGATAGGTGGTATTTTTGCTATTACCGCCTTTATTCAATTATATAAAATTATATGGCATAAAGCAGCAGTAGATAAAATTCATAATCTTAAACAGGAGAAGAGAGAGTGAAAGGTGAATGGGCAATCAATGTCGTTTACTTAAGAACAAATTTTCAATAATCAATTTTCAATGCTCAATTTTCAATTATAAAAGGCAGGTGCATTTTCATTGGAAATTTTTTGTTGAGCGTTGAATATTATTTCTTACCATATCTTAAGTAAACGACATTGAACAGGCAATGGGCAATGGGATTAGTAGTAATGGAAGATAAACTTAATGGTAGAATAACAAAACGTTGTTTTAAAATATTTTTTATTTTTTGTGATCAATAAACCCTGCTCTTAATTCTCCGCTTTCATTCAATCCGCAAATACCGCAATACGCTGCTTCATTATATTTGTTGCCGCAGTGTGCACAGCCTTTTGGTTTTTTTTGAGAAAAAGATTCAATAATAAAATAGCCAAAAAAAGGAGTAAACAACAGCATAATTATAAGGCATCCTACAAAGCCAGGCTTTCTTTTGCTCCCTTCAAACCAGGCGTACAAAAGGCTTATGAGGATTAAAAATGTGCCTGCTGTAATCCAAAATAGATCATCACCATATGATTGGGTAAGTGATATTTATTAATCCTTTAACTGATCTATTGACCATTCACCTTTGACCTTTCACCTTTCACCTATTGACCTTTGACCTATTGACACAAAAAAACTAACTAAATTAATTCATCTCCCTCACCCACGCATCCCGGTCATCAGGGCTTAGTTTCCAGGGAGCAAAATTGTTTTCTATATTACTAAACATTCCGTTCCACTCCTGTGGTGCATTACTGTCTTCCATAATAAGGCTGCGCCTGAGTTCTATAATAATATCCAGCGGGTTTATGCTTACCGGGCATTCCTGCACACAGGCATTGCAGGTGGTGCAGGCACGCAATTCTTCTACACTTATATAATCGTTTAATAAAGTTTTTCCATCGGGTTTAAATTCGCCGTTTGCTTTTATATTTTTTCCAACGGCTTCCAACCTGTCCCGGGTATCCATCATAATTTTTCTTGGGCTCAGTAATTTGCCGGTTTGGTTGGCAGGGCATGCAGCACTGCAGCGCCCGCATTCTGTGCAGCTATAAGCATCCAGCAGGTTTTTCCAGCTAAGGTCCATTACATCCCTGGCACCAAATTTCATAGGTTGTGCTTCACCAGCCGGGGCCAGCTCGGGTTGCATCATATACTTTACTTCGTTTTGCACGTTTTCCATGTTCTCCATTTTTCCGGCTTTTTCTAAATCTGCATAGTATGCATTGGGAAATGCCAGCAGAATGTGCAGGTGCTTACTATATGGCAGGTAATTTAAAAAAGCAAAAATGCCAATGATATGCAGCCACCAGCAACTGCGTTCCAGCAGCACAAGGCTGGGGGTGCTCATACTGCTAAAGATTGAAGCAAATGATCCTGAAATAATAAAGTCATCCGTGTTTTTATAATGCTCTGCACCGTTTATCTGCAAAGCCCTGTCGGCAGCATTCATACTTAAAAACAACGTCATTAAAATAATTTCTGTAATAAGTATATAGTTGGCATCGCTGCGGGGCCATCCGTTAAGATCTTTGCTGATAAACCTTTTTAGTTTTATGATATTTCTTCTTGCAAGAAAAGCAATACAAACAATAATTACACCCGCAGCAAGTATTTCAAAAAAATTAATAAGTGCAGCATACGATGAGCCCAAAGGTTCTAAAAATAAACGGTGTGTGCCCAGCAAACCATCCAGTACAATTTCCAGCACTTCTATATTAATGATGATAAAGCCTGCATAAATTACAAAATGCAATACCGCTACCAGCGGATTGCGAAACATCTTTTTTTGGCCAAAAGCCAGCAGCAGCAGGTTTTTCCACCGCAGGGCAGAATTATCAGAGAGGTCTTTTTCCTTACCGAGGAAAATATTTTTCTTTACCTGGTTTATGTTTTTTGCAAACAGCCAAATGGCAAAACCCGCCAGTAATACAAAGGCAGCCTGTAATATATAATTCATAAAAAAAATTGTGGTGGCTAAGATAAAGTATTTAAGGATGATTATTTTATTATGGATAATTTTGGAGACAGAAAGGTTTCAAAAGTTTAATAGGTTTAAAAGGTTTCAGAGGTTTGAGAGGTTTAAAATGTTTCAAAGGTTTGAGAGGTTTCAAATGTTTTAGAGGTTTCAAAGCCTGCCTTTCGGCAGACAGGGTTTGAGATGTTTTAAACGTTTGAAAAATTTAATGGGTTTGGATTTTTTTAAAAAATAAACATGATTACTTTACATATTATAATCTGGCCTTCCGGCTAAACGCTTATAGCTAACAGCTAATGGCTAATGGCTCACAGCTAACGGCTCACAGCTCACAGCTAATACCCTCTATACATAATACCCACCAATATGATTTTAACCAAAGAAATTGCACAAAAAAAACTAAGGCGGATGGCCATGGAAGTGGCAGAAAGAAATCATGATAAAAATGCACTTATACTTATAGGCATTAAAGAAAACGGAATGCTGATTGCAGAAAAAATTGCCGGGTTTCTAAAAACCGTTTTTAAAGGAAACATACAGTTACTTTCATTAAGCATAGATAAAAAAGACCCCGGCGAAATAGTGCTGAGTGCATATCCTGATTTTAACGGGACCACTGTTTTATTAATAGATGATGTGGCCAACAGCGGGCGCACTATGCTGTATGCTTTAAAACCACTGCTGCTGCAGCATCCCGCCAGTATACAAACACTTGCCCTGGTAGAGCGCACCCATAAATTATTTCCGGTACATGTAGATTATGTAGGCCTTTCTGTTTCTACAGCCAAAGACGAAATGATTGTGGTGGAAGTGAGTGGGGGAGAAGTGGAGGGAGCGTTTTTGAAATAGGGAGTAGGTGAAAGGTGAAAGGTCAAAGGTCAAAGGTCAAAAGTCAGAGTTAAATGAGTTAGTGATTAATGAAATTTGTTACTCACTGTAAAAATTAAAATATTCAATAATCAATGCTCAACAAACAATTTTCAACAAAAAAATACATGGCATAAGATTGAAGATGGACTATTACCCATAAATATTTTTTCTAAAAATAGTTTCAAAATAAAAATAAAACATATGAAGATTGCTAAGTTTTTTGCCTTATTTTTTTTATTACTTGTAATACAAACTGCAAGAGCCGATGAAGGCATGTGGCTGCCGCAACTCTTGGGCAAGCTTAATGAGAGCCGCATGAAAAGCCTGGGTATGAAGATAAGTGCTGCAGATATTTACAGTATTAATAAAGGAAGTCTTAAAGATGCCATTGTAAGCTTTGGAGGTTTTTGTACAGGAGAAATCATTTCATCAAAAGGATTGGTGCTCACCAATCATCATTGTGGTTTTGATGCCATACAAAACCACAGTACACTGCAAAAAAATTATATCCGTGATGGTTTTTGGGCAGCGGGCAATGGAGAAGAAATTCCTAATAAGGGATTGTTTGTAACTTTTATTATCCGCATAGATGATGTAACAAACGCTGCAATGAAGGGTGTTGCAGCATCTATGAGCGAAGCAGAACGCCAAAGTACCATTGATAAGAACCTGGCCGAAGTAAGAAAAAATGTAAAAAAAGAAACCACGCAGGAAAGCTTTACCCGTGGCTTTTTTGAAGGCAATCAGTATTATTTATTTGTAACAGAAACCTACAAAGATGTGCGGCTGGTGGGAGCGCCGCCCAGCAGCATTGGTAATTTTGGAAAAGACACCGACAACTGGGTATGGCCCAGGCATACCGGCGATTTTTCTATGTTCCGTATTTATGCATCCAAAGAAAATAAACCTGCAGATTACTCGCCGGAAAATATTCCTTACACACCCAAACGTTCTTTAAATATTTCGCTGGATGGTGTGGCAGAAGGAGATTTTACCATGGTGTTTGGTTTCCCCGGCCGCACTACACAATACCTGCACAGTGCTGCGGTAGAACAGATACGTACGGTAAATGATCCTGCAAAAATTGCCATAAGGGATAATGCCCTTAAAATAATAGATGGGTTTATGCGTAAAGATGAAGCCATTAAAATTAAATATGCAGCCAAATATGCCGGCATACAAAATGCCTATAAAAAATGGCAGGGAGAAGTACTGGGTTTAACAAGAACAGATGGCGTGGGAAGAAAGAAAAATTTTGAAGCAACTTTTCAAAAAAGGGTAGATGCCAATGCAGCACTTAAAGCAAAGTATGGTAACCTGCTGGCAGAGCTGGGCAGCCAGTACGCTGCTTTTGAACCCTACGGCCTGGCCAGGGATTATTATACCGAGATTGTTTCTAAAATAGAATTGTTTACCATTGCTGCGCAATTAAATACTCTTGTAACCGCCTACAGCAAGGATGGAGAAGCTGGCTACCAGCAAAGACTAAACGCAGTAAAGCCTGCGCTGGAAAACCTGCTGGGCGAATACAGTGATGAAGTGGATACTAAATTATTTGAAAGCCTGGTAGAGATGTATGTAAAAGACCAGCCTGCTAAAAATGTTTCTCCATTGCTTACAGAATGGATGAATAATGCAGGTGGAAGTTATGCAGCTTTAGCACAGAAAATATATGCCCGGCGGGATCTTTACAGCAGCGATGGGATAAAAGCTTTATTAGCAAAAACTCCTGCAGATGCAGTGAAAGATATAGCTGCTTATAATGCCGTATTATTATTTACAGATATGCAGAAAACCTACCAGGCCAGTGTGCAGGGCCCATCTGCAGAAGTACAAAACCGCATTAACCGCCTGCAGAGAGATTACACACAGGCGCAGATGGATGTAATGACAGAAAAGAAATTTTACCCCGATGCCAACAGTACCCTGCGGGTTACTTTTGGAAATGTGAAAGGATATACCGCAAGGGATGCTGTGCATTATGATTATTATACAGATCTGGATGGTGTGATGGAAAAATATAAACCCGGCGATTATGAATTTGATGTACCAGAAAAACTGCGTGCGCTGCATACCCAAAAAGATTATGGCGTATATGGTAAAAACGGAATAATGCCTGTTTGCTTTATAGCCACCAACCATACCACAGGCGGCAACAGCGGCAGCCCTGCACTGGATGCTTACGGTAACCTCATTGGCCTCAACTTTGACCGTGTATGG
>JAYVGA010000034.1:0-7821 GCA_043772635.1 Chitinophagaceae bacterium | reverse complement strand
TCATTATAACGGATTGGATTATTAAGACCGAACTGATATGGTGTTAAAGATTCTTGACCTTCATCTGATGGTAATGGATCTATTTGTATAAACCTCCCTATTTGCTGGTCGTATGTTCTTGCATTAAAATCATAAACCTCCAATCCACTGCCATCACTAAATTCTTTGTTCTGGATTTCGTTGCCGTTAAAACCTTTTCTGTTTTCTGCATAACCACCTTTTAATGACCGGTAAGATAAATTCTGCATCAATAATCCGAAGGCGGTGTAATATGTTTACACTTTTCTCCGCACTTGCGATTTTTCCTATACTTCAACATAAAAAAATCCGGTGTACATCAAAGAACTTCTGCATGTAAAGTAAATAAAAACCATGAGCTTTACTCTTATGAACCTGCAAAATATTTTTAACCTAATTGGGCTTGTCATTAACATGGTCGGCGCCTATTTAATGTACCGCAATGCTCCGCCTGTAAACTCACAAACATTTCTTTACAAACGTGAAGAGATGCAGCAGATAGTTAAAAGAGATAAACAAAAAAACAAGATGTCCCGTTATGGTATGCTCATGTTATTCGTTGGGTTTTTGTTTCAGCTAATTGCTTTCTTCCTGTAGATGTTCATGTATGTATGCCTGCTCATGTGATGCACTGCGGCTGGGTGCTGCTGCCTGTGTCGTCCCTGCCCTCGCTTGTTGTACTGTTATAATTTTTAATGAGGTTTAAAAAATAATTCACTCACTCTTTAAAGTTGCAGAGGGTTAACAGCAGCGAAAAAAATTTATTTGATTGCCCCTGCATAAACTATAAATTATAACGCAGCTCACGGGGCAATCGAATAAGTTTTTTTTGCAAGTCAAAGCCGCCCTTTTAATCTTCAAAGTTAAAGACTGGTTGCGGCGGCTGCGACAGCATTACAAGCCTGCTGTTTGATTTTGTAATGCTGTTCATATTTCCTGTTCTAATAAAATGATGATGATAAAATTTACTGATGATGTTTGTTTGTTCATCTGTGTTACTGTCCTTCATAGCTATAATCAACTGTTGATTTATGCACTGCCGCCAGCGCCGCAGGCATCGCCACCTAAGCAGCCAATGAGCAAGCGGGGGGAGCTACGGAAGCTGTGAGGAACGAACAGCGGAGTGGCGACCACAACGTGGCTTGCAAGGCGTGGCATGTTTACATAAGCGTGGGTTTGTGCCAGCCTTGCAAACTCCGGGCTTCTGTGCCAGTGCCGCTTGCGATGGCAGGTGGCTGCCAATGGAGGAGCCCCGATGCATGCCATCGTGCAATGGCTTTTGTGTGTGAGCAATGGCAGGCATGATACGGGGCGGAGTGCAGATTTGCGAAGCGTTGGCAAAACCATGACAGGCACGGTGAGGAACGAACCTGCCTGGCGTGGTTTTTTTTGTGTTGGCCGCAAAGACTGCACACCTTTAGTACTGCTGCTGGGCTTTGTACTGTCGTTCACCCATGACTACTTATGTCCGGCTTTGCACAACTGCCAAAGAAGCTTAGCAAAAAACATGGCTGTGAGGCGTTGGGTTTGTGTGAAGGTGCAGCGATGTTTTTGTGCGGTGGCTGTATTTCATGCAGAGCAAAAAAAAACATTGCTACGAAGCAATGCCTTTGTGTGTTTGGTGTAGCTATGTTTTTGTGCGGTGGGTTGCTGATTAGAACGGATGGAAGTTTTTAATATCCTCTTTCAGGTCGTCAAGGTTATTTGCTTTGTAACTTTCTGTTGAACTGATGTAACGATGCCCCGCCATGATTTGAACTTTTCTAAGGTTGTATAATTTCAGCCAGTGAACGATTACAGAAGCCCTTAACTGTTCCAGTGTTTTTATTTTACCATTCATCTTTTTCAGGTTGGCAAGCAGGATGGCCAGCATACTGTTTTTTCTTTTGCCTTCACATAAGTTTAAAAAAAGTTCGGCTGTTGGTTCTGCAATATTCCTGGTATGCAAAATCTGTTTTCTTGTTTCGTTGATGTAGTCCAATAAATCAAACACCTGGTGGCTTTCTAATTTCAAAGTCCTTTCATTGCTCCGCCTTGCTGATGGTATAAATATTTTCCCTTCCCTTAGTTTTACATCTGTTACCTGCAGCCTGATTATTTCTTCTGTTTGCAAACCCTGATAAACAAGCAACCCTAAAATAATTTTGTTCCTTCTTCTCGCCATGTTCTGCATGTGCTGCGGTGGCGGGCTTTTCATCCATGCTGTTTTTTCAATAATGATTTCAGTTGCATAATCACTGTACAGTTTTTCCAGTTCTTCTATTGATAAGATTTCATGCAATACTTTTCTTTGGATGCCCTTTATTTTTATGTTGCTGCAGGGGTTGTCGTTTACTTCGCCTTCACTCATTAACCAGTCAAAGTATTTTTTTAAGTGCATGATGTAATGGGCTATTGTCTTTTTGCCTGTGCCTTTGATATTGTAATGCTGTATGTAAGCTATCACATCATTATGGCTGGTTTCGCTGATGTCTGTAATATTTTCTTTCTCTGTCCAGGCCATAAAATATTCCACCGCTTTAATAATTGTTTTTACACTGGTACTGCTGTAACCTTTTATCTGTAACCATTCTTTAAACTTGTTGCCCCCATCCCCTAAAGGGGTGTTATTGATTTGTTTCATTTTCTTCATTTATAAGGTGAGTATAAATTTGAGTTGATTCTAAACTGCTGTGCCCCAAAAAATCTTTTATCTTTTCAAGGCTCATGCCATGTGCAAGCAAGTGTGTGGCGATGGAGTGCCGGAGTGTATGCAAGCCGATTTCTTTTTGCTGCAGCCCGCTGTTGCCGGTTCTTTTTGCCAGTGATTGTAAACAGACCATGAGCATCTGGCCACCTAATCTTTTTCCGCTGTGGGTTAAAAAAAATGCTTCTTCTTTATTGTCCCTTATCAGCACTGTTCTTGCATCGTATAAATAAGCTGTGATGTGTTCCATTCCTTTTTTGCTGATGGGTACAAACCTTTCTTTATAACCTTTTCCTTTCCGTACATGCACCACTGCACTTTCTAAATGGATGTCTGCAATGTCCAGGTGATAACCTTCGTTCCTCCGCAAGCCACAACCATAAAAAATACTTAGTATTGCCCTGTCTCTTAGTTGCAGGGCTGTATAAACTTCTTCGCTCTTGTTATACTTCCTGCTTTCATGTACCTGCTCCGTTGTTTTGTACAGTTGCATTATTTCTTCTTCGGTCAATACAGTTGGTTTGTGGTTTATTATTTCTTCCTGTTTAATATTCAGTAACGGGATTTGTAATTTTCCTGTTTGCCGCAGGTATTCAACAAATTTTCTTAATGCCTGTAAATTTTTATTCAGGTGCTTGTTGCTTAATGTGCCTGCGCCCCTCATATAGTTCTTCCGCTGTTTTAATTCTGTGTAGTAATACTCTTTGATGGCTTCGGTGCTGATGTCCGCTAATTGGGTCTTATTTTGCCTCTCCAGGTAATTTAATAATCCTCTTATCTGTAAGGGCATTGCATACACACCCTGCCAACTATAGCCCAACGCTTCCAGCCATTCTTTAAAACTCTTTTCAATGTACTGGTACGGCGGAGCCGTTACGGGTAATCTTTTCATTGCCGTTTAGTTTATGTGAACAATAAATTTTTGCTTGCTTATGCGTTTTGTAATTCTACTGGCTCACTTCTTCTAAAGCCTTTGCAGTCCTTCGTTTCATTGAGCCATTTTGGTTTTGGCTCACTGCTGGCTTAGTGGCTCTTAACTGCTGTAAGATTTCATCTAACACAACAGTGATTTTGTTTTGCAGTTGGTTGTATTCTTCGTAAGAGACTATTTCGTAACAATAACCTTTTTGTTTTTTGCTCTCTTGTAATTTGATGTAACCGTTTTGTAATAACTCATTGTGGTATCTTCTTACTGTTGTGCCTGGCAATCTCAACTGTTTGCGGATGTCTTTGTTTGTAAATGTGCTTTGCTTCTGCTCCTGCAATAATGCTTTGAGTTGTTCAAAATAATTTCTGGTTGCCCCGCTTAGTTCATCTGCCTTTCTCAATAAAACATCTTTCATTAACTCGTTGGCTTCTTCTATATCTTCTAATGTGGTTTCAATAAAAATTTCTCCTGTTGCTTTATCGGTTTGCTTTTCTCTCTGGTGCTGTTTGTAAAATGTGATGGCTTCTATAAAGTGCAGGTAATGGGCATTGCTTCTTCTTGGCTTCAACACTTCATCAGGTATCTTTAAAAACTCTGCATAGGGATTGATTACTTTCACTGGCTGCATAATGCGTTGCACATTCTGTAAAAATTCTTTTATCCGTTTTTCTTCCGCCTTGTTTATTTTTCCTGCACTGATGCTTCTTTGATACTGCATAATTATTTCGTCCTGTTCTTTGCTCTCATCAATGTAGATTAAAAAGGAGCGGTTTGCATTGTCTTCATAAATTCTTTCTTGTGTCGTGCAGCCGGCAACGGTTACAGGGCCTTTAACTTTAAACACCATTGTTTTGGTTACTCCTTTGCTGTCTTTCTGCGGCACTAATTTTATGATATGCTTTTTACTTATCAACTCTCTTAGTGCATACAGTACAGGTTCTGCCCCGTCCATATCTTCTATCAAAATAATTTTGTGCTGTAAATCGTATTCACCCATGTAATAAAGTGCATTGCTTGTAAAACTTGTACTGGGTACTTTATCTTCTTCGGGTATCAACTCTGCAACCTTTTCTTGTAGATGGCTTTTACCTGCTCCGCTACTACCAAAGCTGATGATGTGCAAAGGGTTTTCCATCAGCCTCGTTAAAAAAATAATGAACATCCGCATCCTGTTTTTTTCTTCGCCTATCACTCCGCTTTTTCCTATCAGGTCATTGGTTCGTTTTAATAAATTTTGTTCGCTGCTAAATGTTGTGGCTTCTTCTCTTTCCTGTGCTGATAATATTTTCTTTTGCTTCTCTGATTTTGTTTGCTGTTCTTCCAACTGCTGCAACCTGTAAAGCTCCAACTGCCTTGTAATGTCTGCAATGGATTTTGTTATCTGTAATGTTCCTACTTCTAAACGCTCTGCCGCTTTGCGGATTAATTTTTCTACCTGCACATCATTGTATAAATCTAAGTTATGATTGAGTGGCAACGCTGCCAACTCTGCATTGTTCTGGTAGTGTTCAAACTTTCTGTTTATAACTTCTATTCGTATGGTTACCCTCAGCCTGTCCAGTCCGTCCATCCTGATGCCGCCCAATATTGTAAAGCCTAATTCTTCGGTGATGTAAGTAATTGCATTGGGATTGCTGATGTCTATTTTGTTTTCTGTTGCTGCCATAAAAATGTTTGGGCTTATTTACCCATTCACAAAAATAACACAATAGGCATATTTGCCAAATATATTTTACCCTTCTCCTTTCAGAGTGGTACAATATGCTAATTAATTATAGCTTTGTTAGTGTTTAAAACCTTTTTACAATGGATTTAGGTAGCAGTATTAAAAAAGTAAGGGAAGCAAAAGGCATGAGCCAGAAAGAAGTGGCTTTAGCCTGTAAGATTGATAACAGCAATTACAGCAAGATTGAAAACGGTAAAACCGACCCTTCATTTTCTGCGGTGGTTCGTATTGCTAAAGCCCTTGGTGTTGAACTGTCCGAACTATTTCAGGCCAATGAACTTTTTAAGGAAGTAAATTCTTTTGATAAATCTTTGATGGAAAAAATGTCTTTGGTGGAGCAGTTGGATAAAAAAGAAAAGACTGCTTTCTATGCTGTGCTGGATGCTTTCCTCGGTAAGAAAAAAATGAAGGATGCTTTGAATAATGTACTTACTAACGTATAAAACAAAAGCCCCGTGAGGGGCTTTGTTGTTTATTTCTTTATTGCCCCATACTGAAGCGGATTGTTTTAATCAGGTCTATTGAGTTTTTTATGAAGTTGATAGTTAGTGAATCATTTTTTCTTGTCAGTAATTCATACTGGAGCTTTATCTCATTACTCTTTATGGTTGTAACAGCCAATACTTTTTTTGAATATACTGTATCAGACTTTCCCATCACAAAAATAGAATAATACCTATCATTTACTTTTTGAATGGTATCAAAAATTAGAGAGAGGTTCTGATTACTTACCTTAAACTGCTCTCTTAACTGATTATGCCTTATTATATTTTTTGTTGTATCTCCATCATGAAAAGGAAAATCTCTTGTATGACTTATTGTAAACCGGTCAATTGAATCTGTTAATACATCTTTCCAAATCCAGCCTGTTTCTTTAGTTACAGGAAGCCTCTTAGGTTGTAACCGATACTTCTGTTCATCACACGGCTTACCACAGTCAGAATAATGTACCCATGAAAAACTGGTATCATAACGACTTGGAACAGAAAAGGTGATTTCCCCTAAACTATCAATTAGTATTACCTCTGTAACCTTTGAGTTTTGAGGGAGTTGGTCTTTATCCTTAATATTTGCTATATCATTGCAGGATATAGCCATACTTGAAAAAACAATTATAATAATTCGGTTTAAATAAATCATTGTTGTACTGGAAGTGTTGCGTTAGGAGTGTTGTTACCAAATCTATGTATATAAGCTTGCTGGATAGAAAGAGTATTCCCATTTGCTGGTTGCTGGTTTACTGGTGATGTTACAAAACGCTGAAGCCCATTCCCATTTACAAGCTCATTACCACCGGTCATTACATTGGGTGAACCAGGAACAGATATATTGGGATTATAATTACCCTTGTCATCGTAAGCATTTATAAAGCCTGCATGATTCAAGCCAGCATTATGACCAGCACCATGATTAATTAAGAAGCCTGCTGCTTCTGTAAATGTTGACTTGGAATCTTTAGCAAATTCTTTAGTTGCTGTGGTTGCTATCCCTATAATATTGCCGTCATTTTGATTTGTACCCCCTCTTATGTTTTGACTTAATTCTGGGTTTCCATTACTTCCTAAAGATGCAAGCTCTTTTCCAGCTTGTGCATTAAAACTTGATATAGCTTTTACTACATTGTTTTTTTCACCAATCACAGCTACAGCATCGGTTTTATCTAATTTTCCGTATGACTTAGCATCAAATTTTCCTTTAAAAACCTTTACCTGAGTATTTAAGCCCATCTCTTTAAAATTCGCTGTTGCTTGCTTTGCTATTTGCTTGAGCTCTTTCTTACTTACGCTGGCATCTGCCGCATATAAATAAACTATATTATCCCTGCCATCGGGGTCAACAAATAACATCGGGTTATTGAAGGCATACATGTAAGGTGATAAACTGGGATATTTTGCAGCAAGTGGGTCAGGTGAATGCCAAACGCCTAACTGAGGGTCATACATCCTTGCACCGTAATCATACAGATCTAAGCCGCTTCCATCGCTGAACTCTTTATTTTGTAATTCTTTGTTGTTGTATTTGTATTTGCTTTCCAATGAGCCTGCTGCCTTAGAAGATATTCCCGCCATCGTCAACCCGAACGGATAATAGTTATTAATTTCAAGTACAGGCCCTCTTACATGTGTCACCTGCAGATTATCAAAGTACACATCTATATTAGGCGTTTCGTTGCTAACATAAACATACAAGTAACCACACTTATCAATCGTTAAATTACTCTTTACATGCGGATCAACTATTTGATTGGGTACTGTACCAAATGCAGTTTCAGCAGGCACCTGTTCAAAGCCACTGTTGCTGCTTACAAAATTAAACTGTTCATCAAACAGTATCCAGTTAAGATATGCTTTTGGTCTCCCTGCTGCTGGTGCCTGGCTGTTTAAAAAATTAGTTGCACCTGGTGTTAATACACCGCTGGTTTGTAATTGTGTTGTTGCTACTTTTCCAGCGCTTGCTCCGCTG
>JAYVGA010000033.1:0-4857 GCA_043772635.1 Chitinophagaceae bacterium | reverse complement strand
AAATCATTTAAAGTAATACCAAATGTTGTAGATACTACTGTTTTTTATCATAGCTCTTCTGTATCTACATGGGTTACAACTTCTTTTTTCGCTATTACAGGCGACATCTATCACAAGAATACAGATGGCGTGGTAAGAGCCTTTTCAAACTATATAAAAAAAGGATATTCAGGAAAACTGCATATTGCCGGGCCTGATACTGGGGTATTAAAATTATTAATTGAAACGCTCGCCCTCAAAGATGATGTTATATTGCACGGTACATTACCATCTGCACAAATAGCATGGCTGATGCAACAAACAGATGCACTGGTTTTTTTTACCCGTTACGAAACCTTTGGATGCGTAATGGCCGAAGCACTGTGCTGTGGAAAACCTGTTATTGCAACTAAAATTCCTGTACTGGAAGAAAATTTAGAGGAGTATAAGAATGCGTTGTTTGTTTTACCTGAAAATGAAGATGACTTAACGGAAAAACTTATTTTTTTTACCCATAATAAAAATTTGTTTATGGAGGAAATTATTTCTGCAACAGCAGCAGCAAAATATAATTATAAAAAAATTGGAAATGATTTTTTGGAACTCTATAATTTTGTTTTAAATAAAAAATAAAATATTTTACACATATATACTTAAAGCAAATAGCGGGGATTGCATACGAAGCTTTTTTTCAGAACTTAATTTTACTTACTTTCCATTTTTCCAAACGGCCTTTTCATCAACTCCATAAAATCCTCATCCTTTTCATTGGGGTAATACCTGTCTAATCCATAACGGATGTCGGAGGGAGCCAGCTTTTTAAATGTTCTCAGCAGGCGGTCCCAGATAGATAAAATAGCGCCGTAATTACTATCCGTAAAAGGCTGTTTCCAGTGATGGTGCACCTTATGCATATTGGGAGAGATAAACACATAGCTTAAAGCAGTATCTAATTTTTTTGGTAAACTGATATTGGCATGGGTAAATGCTGTGGCTATTATGAGAATGGTTTGAAAAATCATCACGGCATACATAGGAGCGCCGCTTACCATAATACCCATAAAGAAAAACAAGCCACGTAAAACACTTTCTACAGGGTGGTGCCGCAGGCCTGTGGTAACATCTACATTGTTATCTGCATGGTGTATTACATGAAAACGCCATAAAACCGGAACCTTATGCTCAGTAATATGCACCAGCCATCCCCCAAAAAAGTCGAGTACTAAAAAAGAAATGATAATAGTAAATCCAATACCTGCATCAAACCAATATACCAAACCAAAATTATGCTGCAGGCACCAATCGCTGAGCAATACAATAATGATGGCCAAAAAAGTATGTATCAGCAGATGAATAACCGTAAATGCAAAATTAACTGCTGCATGTTTAAGCTTTGTTTTTTTATACTTAAGCTGTAGCAGCGGAATAGATCTTTCTATGATCCAGAAAAAAAAAAGACCTCCCACTAAAAATGCCATTCGTTGCAACGGATGCTGCTCCAGCGTTTGAAAGTATTGAAGGATATTATTAAACATAGTTAGTTTTTAAAAAGTAAAAGTTACGAATCATTTAATAAAGTCACAGCCTATTTTAAAAAAGGGCATCACACAAATCCTTTGATTATGAACCAATTTTGAACTATTTAACAAAATACAGGAAAAACCCTGTTTTTTAATTCAAAATTTATGCTTTGTTTTACATCGGTTTTTCATAGGATATTGGATTTTAAACAGGGCTGGATTTCTATCCTGGCCCTTTTTTATTTTATGCCTTAATATTGCATCATGAATGTTTATTTTATTAGTGGATTAGCGGCAGATAGCCGGGTTTTTAAACATATACGGCTGCCTGAAGGATACGAAATTATTCATCTAAACTGGATTACACCCCTGCACAACGAATCTCTTACCGATTACGCCTTGCGCCTGGCTCAAAAGATAGATACATCAAAAAAATTTGCCCTGGTAGGGTTATCTATGGGAGGCATGATTGCTACAGAAATTGCTAAAAAATATAAACCTGCAGCCTGCATCTTATTGTGCAGTGTACCTACGCATACCCAAATGCCCGCTCATTTTAAATGGGCTTATTTTTTAAGGTTGCATAAATTAATGCCTGTAGCAATTTTAAAAAAAGTTTCTATGCTAAAAAGGGGTTTTGCTCCCGATAATAAAACCGATCAGCAGCTTTTAAAACAGGTAATTAAAGACAGTGATCCTGCATTTATACGCTGGGCAATGCATGCTATACTGAGCTGGAAAAATGAAATTATACCGCAACCACTTTGGCATATACATGGCAGCAAAGATGGAATTTTGCCCATTCGTTATACACAGCCCACACATACGGTTGCAGGCGGCAACCACCTGATGATAATGAGTGAATCAAAAGGCATAAACGAGTTTTTAAAACAGGTGCTTCCCGCTATTGTGCAATCATAATTTAGGGTTAGTTATGAGTTTTTTAATTATAATAATCTACCCGGGAGATAGGCATCATGTTGCATTATGCCCAGGAGTAATTCGTAACGGGTAAAATTTCCTTTTGCAGGTTTCTCATCTATACCTGTTTCATTATTTGTTGCCAGCCAGTTTAAAATAGCTTCCTGAAAATTATAGAATCTTTCCTGCAACTGCTGCCAGGCTTGTTCCGATACGTCATTTATTTCTTCTATAAAATTGTTACCGGGCGTTGGAGAAATATCATTGTGTAACCTGTTTAAAAGGGTTTTCCGCCAGCAGTAATGTGCAATAAAAGCTGCCATAGGGAATTTAGCGAACCAAATTTACGGCGGCCATTGCAGCATCTACATCTGCAAGGGTGTCAATAATAGTAATATCAATCCATGGAATGCCATCGTAATAATCGCTCATCACTTTTGTTAAGCTGTTTAATGCTGTCATCATCAAAATAATAATTTAAAAAACACTGGTATAAAGTAGTTTTTGGGTCAACTTATATTAGATAGCTTATAATCTAAAGTTAAACCAAAAATGCCCCCTGATGTGAAGAAAAAAATGTTGTAAATTTAAAATATTATGAAGCATTTTTCCAGTTATATTATTTTGTTGGTTTTGCTCTTTAACGGTTTTATTTTAAAGGCACAAAACATAACGGGCACCTGGGAAGGATATATGACCGGGGAGTTTATACAAATTAATATTGAACAAAAGGGAAATGAACTCTGTGGATATACTTATGATTATGAGCTTGAGAATAAGGCCAGCCATTGTGTGGTTAGTTTTGAAGGAAGATATGAACCTGAAAAAAAATTATGGCTGATAAGTGGAAAAGTCTTTATTGAGAACAGTGGTAGTCATGTAAAAATGCGTATCATGTTGTGGCAGGATCCTGAAGATGAAAAAAATATTTTGAAAGGGCGGGTTTATACAAGTTTTATGGATGCAGGAGATAATCTGCGGGTAAAAAAAGTAGCTTCCGCACCTCAGCAACTTGCTGCTGTAATGCCTCCCTGTTTTCCAAAACCAGTTAAGCCGGCAACTAAACAGCCTGCTCCTGCACAACCTTCAGCTCCAGTAACAAATTTACCAAAAAGCAATACGCCCAAAGTCCCCGCATCTGCATCACCTGCTCCAAAACCTGCACCAGTAAAGGGCGCACCGGCTAAACCCATAAAGCCCCTGGCAAAGCAACCATCTCCAATAAAAAAAGATACTTTAAAAAAGGCTATTGCTCCTGTACTCATACCTGCTACTACACAAACAGATAAAGAGATTGTACGAAAAATGATAGCCAGGAAAAAAACAGAACAAAACAGGCTGGAGGTTAATGTAAAAAAAATAAATCTTAAAGTATATGATAACGGTATAATAGATAATGATACCGTTTCTATTTTTTATAATGGCAAATTGCTATTAAGCCATCAGCGGCTTTCAGAAACTCCCATAGAGTTTAATATAGACCTCGATGAAAATATATCATCACACGAAATAATAATGTATGCCGAAAACCTGGGAAGCATACCGCCAAACACTGCCCTTATAATTATTACAGCCGGCGGTAAGCGTTATGAACTGCGCTCTAAAGCAAACCTTGAAGAAAATGCAGTACTGGTTATTGAGTATAAGCCAGATCAGTCTTTTTAATCATTTATTTTTACATTTGCATTACTAATAATTTACCATTAACTATAACCGGGTGAAAAAATTTTTCCTGCTGCTTTTATTCTGTGTTTTATATGCGTACAGTTTTTGTCAGCCTAATTTTTATACCAGTTTTTTTGCCGGAGCCGGTAATTACAAAGGAGATCTGGGTGATGCCTCTTTTTTTCTGGCCAAAGCCAATGCCGTAGGAGGCATAGGTGCAGTTTTTGAATTAAACCACCGCATGCTTATCCGTGCAGAAATTAACTATGGCAAAATAAGCGGATCCGATAACTATAATAACAAAACACGCAGCCGAAACTTAAGTTTTGCATCAAAAATTACAGAAACTGCGTTGTTGTTTGAATACATTTTATTTGATTTGTATGAATACAAAGTATCTCCTTATTTTTTTACAGGGGTCTCTACTTTTAAATTCAGCCCATACATAAAAGATAAAAATGGTAACGTGGTTCTTCTTGCAGATCAAAGCACAGAAGGCCAGGGATTTTATAAAGACCGTAAAAATTATAAATTAAACGAAATGGCCATACCCTTTGGAGGAGGTTTGCAATGGGCTATAACCCAAAACAAAAGACTGGCATTGGAAATAGGCATCAGAAAAACTTTTACAGATTATCTGGATGATGTGAGCACAACTTATATTGACCGTGCATTGCTGGCTCAAAAAAGAGGAGATGCCGCAGTGAGCCTAGCTTACCGGGCGGCAGAGTTACCCAATGCTGCAGCTTATCCTGCAGATGGTGAAAAAAGA
>JAYVGA010000032.1:0-3538 GCA_043772635.1 Chitinophagaceae bacterium | reverse complement strand
CACCTGGTTCAATGCTTATTATATTTTGGGCGCATTAGCAGTACTGGCATTTTTATTATTGCTCAGCACTACCTTAGATGAATCGGGCATTAAAGCAGCAGAGCAGGGGAAATCTGCCAGCGACGATTTTGTAGAAATGCTCCGCCTCATTATTTTGCCCCTTGTGCTGGTGTTTATTTTCTGTGCTTTTTTTTATGTGTTGATAGAGCAGAGCATTATGAGCTGGCTACCTACATTCAATAATGATGTGCTTAAATTATCTACCAGCCTTAGTATTCAAATGGCCAGCATCTTATCTGCTTCCATTGCATTGGGCAGGTTTTTGGCCGGCATAGTTTTAAGAAAATTAGACTGGCTGCTTGTGCTGCTAAGCTGTTTATTGGCGGCTGCATTAATTGTATTACTTACGGTTCCCTTAACCAAAAATATTTCGGGCCTTGCTATTAATAGTTTGGCCGATGTGCCATTGGTAGCATTTTTATTTCCACTCATTGGTTTGTTTCTGGCTCCGGTTTATCCTGCTATCAATTCTGTAATACTCAGCAATCTTCCGGCACACAGGCATGCATCTATGTCGGGGCTTATTGTTGTATTTTCTGCTTTGGGCGGCACCACGGGTTCCATCATCACCGGACATGTGTTTGATGCTTATGGTGGGCAAACTGCTTTTTACTTTTCTTTAATTCCTATTACAATTCTCATTGTGCTGCTGTTCTTTTTTAAAAGATTGCAAAAAAAATCGGGCATAAAAGGAACAATAAAAATAGCAGGCAGTCATTAAAAAATAAAAAAAATGCAGCAGCAAATATTTGAGCTAAAGCCTTTGTTTGAGACCGTGCAAATGGAGCAGGTTTTTGCAGATGGAAAAACTTTTACAGACTGTGTGCCCAAAGAACCAACTGCGGCTATACTGCAACGTTACCTGCAGCAAAAAGACTTATCCAATTTTAATTTAAAAGAATTTATACTCAATAGCTTTGAGCTGCCGCAGCCATTTGCAGCAACGTTTAAAACTGATGCAAACAAAACTGCAGCAGAACATATACAACAGTTATGGGCAATGCTCACCAGGCAACCCGATGATGAAAATGGTTCTCTCATTCCTTTGCCTTACTCCTACATCGTTCCTGGTGGCCGCTTTGGAGAAGTGTATTATTGGGATAGTTATTTTACCATGCTGGGTTTAAAGGAGTCTGGTTTGCATGCTATGGTACAAAACATGGTGAGCAATTTTTCTTATCTTATAAAAACGCAGGGCTATATTCCTAATGGCAACCGTAGTTATTTTATTGGCCGCTCTCAACCACCTTTTTATTCTTTTATGATTCAGTTGCTTGCAGGCATTGATGGAAAAAATATTTTGCCCGGCTATTTACCGGCCTTGGAAACAGAATATTTATTTTGGATGAAAGGCTCACAACAATTGAATGAAGAAACCAATGCGGCATTGCATGTAATTAAAATGCAGGATGGTGAAATACTAAACCGCTACTGGGATGAAAACGAAACTGCAAGGCCGGAATCTTACCGGGAAGATGTAGAACTCATGCATGCAGCCACACAACCTGCTGCACAACTGTACCGGCATTTAAGAGCGGGCGCAGAATCTGGCTGGGACTACAGCAGCCGCTGGTTTAAAGACGATACAAACTTTTCTACTATTCATACAACAGCTATCATTCCTGTTGATCTTAATTGCTTATTATTTCACCTGGAGCAAACAATTGCCGAAGCATACAGCATTGCCGGCAATGAAGATAAAGCTGCCCATTATAATTTGCTTGCGCAAAAAAGAAAACAGGCAATTGAAAAATATTGCTGGAATGAATCACAAGGATTTTTTGTTGATTACGATTGGGAAGATAACTTGCAAAAACAAACACTTACACTGGCAGGCGTTGTTCCACTATTTTGTAAAATTGCCACACAGGAGCAGGCAGATAAAATAGCAATTGTATTAGAAGAAAAATTTTTAAAACCCGGCGGCCTTGTCACTACATTTATTAATACCGGGCAGCAATGGGATGCACCCAATGGCTGGGCACCACTACAGTGGATGGCAGTAGCAGGATTAAATAATTATAGTCATCATGAATTGGCTGAAACCATTGCACAACGCTGGCTGGCACTGAATGATAAAGTATTTGCAGCCACCGGCAAGATGATGGAAAAATACAACGTAGAAGATTTAACCAAAGAAGCTGGCGGCGGCGAATATACATCGCAGGATGGTTTTGGCTGGACCAACGGAATTTATCTTGCACTTAAAAAAATGGTTGACCCTTCAACGCATTAACAGCTTTTTCTATTCCAGCTTTTCCTATTTACATATTACATATTTTATTCTTTTCCACCACAAACGTTTGCGGCATTTGTAGAGGGTCTATTTGTTTAAATTTGGAACACACAAACAACGATTGCTTATGTCCCTTCGCAAACCCAGTATGAGTTTCTGGCAAATTATTAATATGAATGTTGGGTTCTTCGGCATTCAATATAGTTTTGGATTGCAGCAAAGTGCAGTTAATCCTATTTACGATTTCCTGGGTGCAAGACCCGATGAAATTCCCTGGCTTAATTTGGCGGGCCCATTAACCGGATTAATTATTCAACCCATTATTGGTGCATTGAGCGATAAAACCTGGCATCCAAATTTTGGAAGAAGAAAACCATTTTTTTTAATTGGAGCCATTGTGTGCAGCATTGCATTATTTTTATTTCCGTTTAGCAGTGCCTTATGGATGGCCGCAGGTTTGTTGTGGATTTTAGATGCAGGTAATAATACCGCCATGGAACCATACCGGGCTTTTATTGCCGATAAATTAGATGCAAGCCAGCAACCAACAGGCTTTCAGGCACAAAGTTTTTTTACCGGCTTTGGCCAAACGCTGGCCAATGTTTCCCTGTTTATTTTTCCTTTAATTTTTATTGGTACTACCGGAAAATTGCCCACATGGGTTTTTGCTTCTTTCTTCTTGGGAGCAGCCTGCTCTATTGGGTCTATCTGGTGGAGTATAAAAACAACTCCCGAAATACCACCCACCCAAAATGAATTGCAAAGTATCAGGGAAAAAAATAAGGGAATGCCACATCCCGTTATCCAGTTTTTTCTTTCTATACTTACTACCATCATTGCATACATCGTAATTATTGTTTTACTTATTCCTTCATTTTTTATTAAAGGATTATTTAAAAAAGTTTTAAACTATGCAGAAAATCATTCTACACTTAAAATTTTATTTGCGCAGAATATAGAAATCATTGATGCCATTTTAAGCATGCCCAGGGTGATGTGGCAACTGGCACTGGTATATTTATTTCAGTGGTATGCATTGTTTTGTTACTGGCAAAATTCTTCCAAGAGTATTGCACTTTCTGTTTATAAAACTACTCCACAGCAAAGCACAGAGTTGTATGAAAAAGCTGTAGCATGGACGGGGCTTGTAAATGGCTGGTATAATATTGTAACTTTTTTATGTGCCTTTGGCCTGGTGTGGTTTGCTAAAAAATATTCTCCAAAATTTGTACATTTTGGCTG
>JAYVGA010000031.1:0-2073 GCA_043772635.1 Chitinophagaceae bacterium | reverse complement strand
AATTGGTATTCCTTACCAGGGTTTTATAGTTTTTCAACTGTTGGAGTTTATCCTGTAACTATTACTACTTTTGCTCCTAATGGCGAATGTGGGACACTTCAGGAAATTGATTTTGATTTAACAGTATCTGCACCACCTGTTGCAGATTTTACCTGGGGTAATAGTGGTTGTGTTGCAGAACCTGTTCAGTTTGTTGAAACCACTCCTCAATTTCCAAAACCAACTTATGCTTTCTTTTGGAATTTTGGAGACCCGGGCAGCGGGGCTGCTAATACTTCTAATTTAAGAAATCCAATACATTCATTTACCGCACCAGGAACTTATACAGTAAAGTATGTGGCTATTACTACACCGGGCTGTTTTACCGATACTGTAACTCACCTGGTTACTGTTGCCCCATTACCTTCTGCAACCATTGCAGGTACTATAGCGGTTTGTGTAAATGCAGCAGCACCTGATATTACTTTTACCGGAACTGGTGGTACACCGGGTTACACATTTACTTATACAATTAATGGTGGTGCGCCATTAACAGTAAGCTCACCCGGAACTACAACAACAGTAACAGTTTCGGTTCCTACAACTACTGCAGGTGTGTTTACTTATGCTCTGATTAGTGTAAAAAATACGGGTTCAACTTTATGTACACAAAATATAACCGGTCAATCGGCAATTGTTACAGTAAATCCATTGCCAACAGCAAGTATCAGTGGTACCACTGCCGTTTGCCAAAATGCTGTATCTCCATTAATTACTTTTACCGGTGCAACAGGTACGGCACCTTATACTTTTACTTATAATATTAATGGTGGAGCTAACCTGGTAGTAACTACCGTTGCCGGTAATTCTGTTACCGTTGCAGTACCTACAAATGTTGTGGGAACTTTTACTTATAATTTGATAAGTGTTGTAGACGGCAGTACTACATTATGTACTCAGGCTCAAACTGGCTCTGCAGTAATTACGGTAAATCCATTGCCAACAGCAAGTATCAGCGGTACTACGGCCGTGTGTTTAAATGCTGCATCTCCATTAATTACTTTTACCGGTGCAACTAGTACAGCACCTTATACCTTTACTTATAATATTAATGGTGGAGCAAATCAAACTGTAACTACGGTTGCCGGTAATTCGGTAACTGTTGCTGCACCTACAAATGTGGTGGGTATTTTTTCATACAATTTAATCAGCGTTCAGGATGGAAGTAGCACTGCCTGCAGCCAGGCACAAAGCGGCTCTGCTATAATTACAGTAAATCCTTTACCTACAGCAACAATTGCCGGCACAATAATAGTTTGTTTAAATGCGCCTTCACCGGATATTACTTTTACCGGTGCAAATGCAACAGCGCCATATACTTTCTCTTATACAATTAATGGAGGACCGATACAAATTGTAACTACAGTTTCAGGTAACAGTGTTACAGTAGCGGTACCAACAACTGTTGCCGGCACATTTACTTATGCTTTGGTAAGTGTACAGGATGGAAGTTCAACTTTATGCAGCCAGGCACAAACCGGTACTGCAGTTGTAACTGTAAATCCATTACCTACTGCAACTATTGCCGGTAATACTGCAGTATGTTTAAATGCTCCATCACCCAATATTACTTTTACCGGTGCAACAGGTACAGCACCTTATACCTTTACATATAATATTAATGGCGGGGCTAACCAAACAGTAACTACCGTTGCCGGTAATTCGGTTACAGTTCCGGCTCCAACCAATGTTGTTGGAATTTTTACTTATAACTTAATTAGCGTACAGGAGGGAAGTCCTAATGTGTGCAGCCAGTTACAAAGCGGTTCAGCAGTGGTTATAGTAAATGATTTACCAACTGCAACTATAAGTGGTACAACAGAAGTATGTTTAAATGATGTATCTCCAAATATTACTTTTACGGGAGCAGGTACAACTGCACCTTACACTTTTACTTATACTATTAATGGTGGTCCTAATCAGACGGTAACAACTGTAGCAGGTAACTCAGTTACTGTAGCTGTTCCAACAGGTGTAGCTGGTACATTTACTTATGCACTAGTAAGTGTACAGGATGGAAGCAGCACTTTATGC
>JAYVGA010000030.1:0-4825 GCA_043772635.1 Chitinophagaceae bacterium | reverse complement strand
AATATTTTTTACTTTATATAAGCTGTTTTGTGCTGGACGGTTCGCTGCTGGTCATAAGACCAGGCAGCGGCGTCGCACGGCGCAACGGATGGCTTTATGATGATGGTAACGTTACACCCGCAGCGGCGGAAGAACGGTGAAACCAGTGTTGGGAGAACAGTGGTGAAAGTGTGGGACTAAATCAAAGTTCCGCTGCGCTACACTTCGTTTAAGCCCTTTATATTGGGTGCTGTTATTTTTCTGTCGTTAAGCCTGTTTTAGTTTTCTCTCCGCACAATTAAGATGTAATGGTTTCGGCTTTAAAATTTTCAGTCTTTAGTATTACTTTTTGTAGTATTCACAATAGTTTGTTCTACAATCTCATAATTATTTTGTTCTCTCTTTACGATAAACGTAATAATTACTGATTTTGCTTTTGCAGTACTTTGTTGTTCAGTATGTGCAACTTCGTGAGCAACTGTAAGGGCATATTCACCATCAGCCCAATCGGTAGGTATATCGTAAGTATTTGAGGAATTTGGAGCAATAACTTTCATTTGGCCACCAGGGTTTTTTCCGCCTTTTACTATAATTCCACCAATTGGAGTTCCTGTTGTGAGATTCAAATCCGAAGGTTTTATTTTTGTTTCGGTGATGCTTCGTTCGGCTTCGTTTGCTTTGAAGGCAACGTTATTCGGAAAAATAATTATAAAGCCACCTTCAGCAGGCACTATTCGTATGCTTCCACCTTTTACTGTGCCCTCCCAGCCTTTTCTATGTGCCTTTGGTTTTTTAGGTTCTTTTTTCACAGAAACGCCACTTTCATTGATGGCTCTCTCTGCCTGAGCAAATATTTGTGATGTACTTATCATCAATGCGATTATTAACAGTATTTTTTTCATCGTTTTATTTTAAAGATAAATAAATTGATTGTTATTTTCATTGTTTTTTTGCCCTTGTTAGTGCCAGTATAATCGTAAAACAGCTTACAACTTTTTACACCGCCGATTTATAAATGTTCAATTACTTGTAACTGCTGAGCGCATAGCCCCGATTGCAGCGAAAGCCCGCACCCACGTGTAAGCCAAACACGGCGAGGAACGAGCCGTAGTTTTGCGTAACACGGGGGGAGGACTTGCAGCGTAAAGCGGGACCAACGCTTGGCTCTGCAACATGCCGACTCCTAAAAAAATAAAGTAGCTTTTTAATGTGTTTGCTGCATTAGCTTTTCAATTGCTTACTTTCATACCATGATGTTATCTTTTCATTCAATACAAAAAAATGAGTAAAAATATTGTAGGCGCACTGCCGGAGTTAATGGAGCAGGGGATACTGACTGGCGAAACTGCGGAGAAAATAAAGGCCTATTATAAAACGAAAGAACAGGAGCAGCCGCAAAGGATGAATATTGTTTTTGGTATTATTGGTGGTGTGCTGGTGGGGCTGGGTATTATTTTAATTGTGGCACATAACTGGGATGAACTGAGCAGGCCGGTAAAAATTATTTTTTCTTTTTTGCCATTAATAACGAGCCAGCTTTTTTGTGGGTACAGTCTTTTAAAAAAACGGGATAACAAAACCTGGATAGAAAGCAGCGCTGTATTTTTATTTTTTGCGGTAGGCGCCTCTATTGCACTGGTGGCGCAGGTGTACAACATTCCCGGCAGCCAGGGCAGTTTTTTATTTACCTGGATGCTGCTGTGTTTTCCGTTAATTTATATTATGCCATCAAGCATGGTTTCGCTTTTATATATAGCAGGTATTACTGCCTATGCTGTAGAAGATGGTTATGGCTACAGGGCTGCTGATGATTACCATTACTGGTGGTTATTTTTACTGGCTGTGCCGCATTATTTGTTGCTGGTAAAAAAATATCCTGGCGGTAATTTTACTTTTTTTCATCATTGGGTTTTGCCGTTATCTCTAACCATTTGCCTGGGCACACTGGGCACCAGCCAGGGCGAATATATTTTTATTGCGTACATGAGTTTGTTTGGCGCTTTTTATTTACTGGGTGTATCTGCCTGGTTTAATTTTAAACGCATAATAAGTAACGGCTATCTTATTATTGGTTCGTTGGGTACGATGTGCATTTTGCTGGCTTTGAGTTTTAAATGGTTTTGGGAAGAGCTCCGTTATGGGCAGAAGCAGATGCTGATGCCCGAACTGATAGCCGTGTTGGGTACAACTGCGATGGCCATTTTTTTGCTTTTTAAAAATATCCGCAGCAGGGCAGGGCAGCCCATTAACCCGATGGGTTTTATTTTTCTGTTGTTTATTGGTATATTTTTTATTGGGTTATCATATACTTTGGCAGGCATAATATTAATGAACCTGCTGGTGCTGGCTGCAGCATTATTTACCATGCAGCGTGGCCATAGGTTAAACAGCCTGGGTACATTAAATTATGGTTTACTTATTATTGCAGTGCTGGTAGTATGCCGTTTTTTTGATACCAATATTAGTTTTGTTATAAGGGGATTATTATTTATTGCTGTGGGTGCTGGTTTTTTTATGGCCAACAGCCGCTTACTTAAAAAAAGAAAACAACATGAACTATAAAAAAATTCTGTGGATATGTTTTGGCCTGCTGGTGCTGCTGCAGCTGTACACTCCCGCTGCTATGATATGGAACCGGGAGGCTGTGTTAAAAACGGGCAAGGCATTTAAATTTAAGAGTGCACCGGTAGACCCTAATGATCCTTTCAGGGGAAAATATATTGTGCTGAGTTTTGCGGAGAATTCTTTTAAATTAAATGCGCCTGCCAATTGGGAGAGCGGAGAAACCATTTATGTACTGCTGGGAAATGATAGTGCCGGCTTTGCAAAAATAATTTCGGTGCAGGCTGCTAAACCCCTTGCCGGTGCTGATTTTATAAAGGCTACCGTAAATTATTTTTCCGGCAGCGGCACTAAGGAAGTTTTTATTGAATGGCTTTTTAGCCGTTTTTATATGGAGGAAAGTAAAGCCTATAATGCAGAACAGGAATATATAAAATCTTCTGCAGACAGCAGCAGTATTACCTACGCTTTGGTTAAAGTAAAAAATGGTGATGCTGTGCTGGAAAATGTTTTTATAAATGATAAACCCATTGCTTCTTACCTTAAAAAATAAATGCTGCTATGAATAAACAACATTTTTATAAAGCTACTATTAGCTGGACGGGAAACCTGGGCAATGGTACTGCCGGTTACAAAGCTTACGAAAGGAGTCACTCTATCAGTATAGATAACAAACCGGTTATTGAGGCTTCTTCTGATCCTGCTTTTATGGGTGATGCTGCGAGGCACAATCCTGAAGAATTATTTTTGGCATCTTTATCATCCTGCCATATGCTGTGGTACCTGCATTTATGTGCAGATAACGGCATTACTGTTACTGCATATACAGACAATGCTACGGGCACCATGGAAGAAAACAACAGTGGTGGAAAATTTATTGAAGTGGTGCTGCATCCGCAGGTTGTGGTGGCAAATGCGGCGATGATTGAAAAAGCAAATGAGCTGCATGAGCTAGCCAATAAAAAATGTTTTATTGCTAATTCCTGTAATTTTCCTGTGAGGCATGAAGCGGTAATTAAAAGTCATGAGTCATAAGTCGGTAGTTCGGAGTCATTGGTCAAAAGTCATTAGTCAATATCCATCAGTCAATAGTTCCTACATTTTTGTAGAGAGGCAATGTTCTGTGGTCTGTAGTCGGTCGTCTGTAGTCTGTTGTCTGTAGTCTGTTGTCTGTCGTCCGTTGTCTGTCGTCCGTGGTCTGTCGCCTGTCGGCAAAAATGTAATTGCTCACAATTTTTTAAACACAATTATACTATCGTCTGGCAGGTAAAAAAATAACTGTCCTTCTTTAAAATAATAGTCTACAGTTTGGTTGCTGAGAAGATGAGTAAATTCATTTTCAGATTTATTGGCGGGGCAGGCCATCTTGGTACTCATCAATGCCTCAAATTTTATTTTGCTTCCCAGTAGTTCAAAGCCGCCGCCTATGCTGTTGCAGCCGTCGTGGCCGGTTAAGCGTTGGGCTGATAATTCAAACTGTATTTCAGGTAATCCTTTTGCAAAATCTGAAGCCTGCAGGCTGCGGTTGTTTATTTTTTGCAATATCCATTTGCCATTAAGTGCTGCATCAAATAGATACTGGCCACAGCCTTCATAGCGTTTATCGTTTACCGTTACGGTTACTTTTTTATTGTATTTTTCTCCACTCAATGCATCGGTGCAGGCTTGCTGGTAAACTATAATATTTATTTCGCCGGTGCTGGTTTTGCTGCTGTAGCTTACTGCATTTTTTTCGGGCATTTGTACCGGGGCTACGGCACTGCTGTTTACATCTGCACCATCCAAAGATTTAAAGCGGATAAGGTTTCCAAAATCTATTTCTACTGTCCAGCTTACTGGTGCGCTGCCCCTGGCAAAAAAATCTACACCATTTAATTGTTTTTGCTGCAGGCTTTCTGAAAGAATAGCGGGTGGAGTTTGCTTTTCTGTTTTACTGGCAGCCAGGCGGCTGTTGTTGCAGGCAGTAAAGAATACCAGCACAAAGAAAAATAGGCTTAATGATTTCATAAATTTTTACAACTGATTATGGGGTAAAGGTTGCGATTTATTTGTTAGGAGAAATAAAAAAGTGGGTAGGGTGGGAACTGGTTGTAAATTTTACGTGAATTGTCTCTAAATAAATAATTTGCTTCATTATTCATTGCCATTAAGTTAAGCTTTGTAAAGACCTCACCACAACTTCTTTTTCACCCCGATAACTATTGCATAAGCACCAAGGTAAGAAGAGCTTTTTATTAACCAGTATTATATTACCCGCCGTTCTTCTTAGCTCCTTAGGAGCTGC
>JAYVGA010000029.1:0-3387 GCA_043772635.1 Chitinophagaceae bacterium | reverse complement strand
ATAAAAAACCGTTTTTGTTGTAATAAAAATTAGCACAGGGTAGTCAACTTTTTAAATTAACTCCCGGTAGTAAACTTTTCAAAAGTTTACTACCGGGTGCAATACTTTTTAAAAAAATAAATAAAAATATCTCATGTGGTGTAAACAAAAATATATAACCGTAGCCACACTCTTATTATGGAGTTGCAGTTTGTTTGCACAGCATATAAAGGTATTTGCCCCTGCACCGGTTTTACCACTGCCCTCCAATGCCCAGGTAAAATGGCACGAAATGGAACTAAATGCATTTATACATTTTACTACCAATACATTTACGGGGTTGGAGTGGGGCTATGGAGATGAAAAAGAAACTGTTTTTAATCCAAGAGCATTAAATGTTAATCAATGGGCAAACACATTAAAACAAAGCGGTTTTAAAACAATTATTCTAACCTGCAAACATCATGATGGTTTTTGTTTGTGGCCAGGCAAATACACAGAACATTCTGTAAAAAACAGCCCGTACAAAAATGCCCGTCCGAACGGGCCATCCGGGCGGGGCAAAGGAGATATTGTAAAAGAAGTATCAGATGCCTGTAAAAAATATGGATTAAAATTTGGCGTTTATCTTTCGCCCTGGGATAGAAACCGTGCAGATTACGGAAAGCCTTCTTACATTACTTATTACCGAAACCAGCTGAAAGAATTATTTACCCGTTACGGGCCAATTACAGAAATGTGGTTTGATGGTGCCAATGGTGGTGATGGATATTATGGGGGCGCAAAAGAAAAAAGGCAAATAAACGGCGCCACATATTACGACTGGCCCGGTACCATAAAAATGGTACAGGCCATGCAACCCAATGTTATTTTTTTTAGCGATGCAGGACCGGGTGTAAGATGGGTGGGTAACGAAAAAGGTATTGCAGGTACCACCAACTGGAACACTATTAATATCGATACACTTTATGCAGGCAAAGCAGGTATAGAAGAACTGCTGAACACAGGTGCAGAAGATGGAAATAAATGGGTGCCCGCAGAAGTGGATGTGTCTATAAGGCCAGGCTGGTTTTATCATGAGCAGGAAGACTCGCTGGTAAAATCGCCACAACAATTATTTGATATTTACCTCAGTTCTGTTGGCCGGGGTTCCACGTTGTTATTAAATATTCCGCCAGATAAAAGAGGACTCTTTCATGAAAATGATGTGAAGTCGTTGTTAGGTTTTAAAGCCATTATTGAAAAAGAGTTTGCAAAAAATCTTGCTTTAAAAGCTAACATAACTGCAGATAGTTACCGGGGTAATAAAAATATTTTCTCTCCCAAAAATTTAGTGGATGGAGATAAAGAAACCTATTGGGCAACAGATGACAGCATACATGCCGGCAGTTTTGAGATAAGCCTGCCCGTAGCTTCGGTTGTAAAATACATTGTGCTGCAGGAGTACATTAAGCTTGGCCAGCGTATAAAAAAATTTAGTGCAGATGTATGGAAGGATGGAGCCTGGTATAAAGTATCAGAAGGCACAACTATTGGCTATAAAAAAATATTAAAAATTGAACCGGTATTAACAAAAAAAATAAGAGTGAACATAATACAATCAAAAGCCTGCCCGGTAATTTCAAATGCAGCCATTTACTGAGCAGGTATATAATTAAAATGTACAGGTAATACTGGCAGATGATTTCTGAAAACTGTATTTAATCTTAGCTGTTTTTTTAAAAGGATTATCAACCTTATTTTAAAAATGTAAAATTAAAAATGGAGAAGTTAACCATGGGAGCCAATATGTGAAAATTGTATTTAACCTTAGTAGCAAAGAAAAAAAATACGATTTCCTAACCTTAGAGTCTTTATAAAAAATATGCATTACAGGTATAAAAAAATATGTTGTACTTATTCCGTAAAAATTAAAACCATCATGAAATTATTTGTCCTTTTTATTTGCCATTTATTTGCTGCAACTATTTGTTTTGGTCAAACAGTTACATCTGTTACCGATCCGGTAGAATGGGTGAACCCTCTGATGGGTACCGACAGTAAGCCCAGCCTGTCTAATGGCAATACATATCCTGCCATATCTGTACCATGGGGCATGAATTTTTGGGTACCGCAAACAGGCAAGATGGGCGATGGATGGCAATACCAGTACAGTGCAGATAAAATCCGTGGCTTTAAACAAACCCACCAGCCCTCACCGTGGATGAATGATTACGGCCAGTTTTCTATAATGCCTGTTACCGGAAATTTAAAATTTACAGAAGATGAAAGAGCCAGCTGGTTCTCTCACAAAGCAGAAACGGCTAAACCATATTATTACAATGTTTACCTGGCAGATGCAGATGTAACAACAGAAATTACAGCAACAGAAAGAGCAGCACAGTTTAGATTTACGTTTCCAAAAACAGATAGCGCATTTATTGTGGCAGATGCTTTTGATAAAGGCTCCTACATTAAAATAATTCCTGCACAAAAAAAAATAATTGGATATACCACCCGTAACAGTGGAGGAGTACCCGGTAATTTTAAAAATTATTTTGTACTTCTTTTTGATAAAGATTTTCTTCTTTCCAAAACATGGCGTGATGGTTTACTGGTAAATGATTCGCTGGAATTATCTGCCAGCCACACTGGTGCAGTTATAGGATTTAAAACTTACAAAGGAGAAAAAATAAATGTAAAAGTGGCTTCCTCATTTATAAGCTTTGCACAGGCAGAACAAAATTTAAAACGGGAGATAGGCAACGATGCTTTTGATATAACCAAACAAAAAGCAAAAGCAGCCTGGAACATACAAATGAGCAGGCTGCTGGCAGAAGGCGGAACAGCAGATGAAACAAAAACTTTTTATTCCTGCCTGTACCGCACTATGCAGTTTCCACAAAAACAATATGAGCTGGATGCTGCAGGAAACATCATTCATTACAGCCCGTATAACGGCAAAGTATTAGCCGGTTATCTTTTTGCAGGCACTGGCTTTTGGGATACCTTCCGGGCTTTGTATCCTTTTTTAAATTTGCTGTTTCCTTCTATTAATAAAGAAATGCAGGAGGGCCTTATAAACAGTTACAAAGAAGGTGGCTTTTTGCCGGAGTGGAGCAGCCCCGGATATCGCAATGTAATGGTAGGTAATAATTCTGCCTCTATTGTTACAGATGCTTACATTAAAGGGCTTCGTGATTATGATATTAATATGTTGTATGAAGCCATTATAAACGGCGCAAACAACGAAGGCCCGGAGGGTACCGGCCGCACCGGCGTTACTCATTACAACCAATTGGGTTATGTACCCTATGATGTAAACATAAACGAAAATGCAGCCCGCACACTGGAATATGCTTTTGATGATTTTAATATTTACCAGTTGGCAAAAGCATTAAAACGGCCCCAAAAGGAAATTGATTTATA
>JAYVGA010000028.1:0-3149 GCA_043772635.1 Chitinophagaceae bacterium | reverse complement strand
GGCTGCGGCAAGCACTCCTTTTTTATGATATAAAGAAGGTTTAAATTCGGCAGGTATACGGGTCATATCTGCGCCACCATTGCCCAGCATGGTTCCTGCGGCAGCGTATTTACTGCTGGGGTCTCCACCCTGTATCATAAACTGCGGTATTACCCGGTGAAACAAAAGACTATCGTAAAATTTTTCTTTTACCAGTTTTACAAAATTATCCCTGTGCAGTGGGGTAGAGTCTGATAGCTTAATAATGATGGTGCCGGAATCTGTAATCATCCTTATACGTACCGGCCCGGGCTTTGCCGTAACAATAGTTTTGGCAACTGTTTTTTTTGCAGAGACGGTTTTTTTTACCGGCATTTTTTTTACCTGTGCAAATAACTGTGCAGGTGCCTGTAAAAAAAATAAGAAGGCTGTTAAATAAACTAACCGAAACTTTTTAAACATAATGAACGTATTTATTAATATAAGGTTTACTAATTTTAGTATTCAAATCTAATAAGAATGATACTGTGAAAATATAGAAATATAATTTTACCCAATCTTTATACCTCTGCTATATGAAAATATTTTTTGTAATTATTGTTGCCGCAGTTTTTTTTACAGCCTGCACAAAAGAAACCCTGCCGGCAATTGCACCACCTGCAGAGCAGGCAAATTATAAGGTTAAACTTAGACTGCAATGGGTATCTCCAAACTTTGCCATACCTGCCAATGCACATTTTACTTCTTTCATAGGTATGATACAGCAACCCGATACTTTTTTATGGGCACCCAATGGCCTGGCTACGGTGGGGCTTGAGTTTGTAGCAGAAGTGGGCAGCAACTCAAGATTAAATAACGAAATAGATTCTATTATTGCCAGGGGCAAAGCCTTATCAAGATTTGGTATTCTACCGCCGGCAATTGCCGGAGGGATTGATACTATTTTTAGTTTTACGCTGCAGCACTCCTGCATCAGTTTTGCATCTATGATAGCACCCTCGCCCGATTGGTTTGTGGGTCTTAACCAATACAATCTTCTTAAAAATAATGCCTGGATAAATGACATAACGGTCCCGCTTTATTTGTACGATGCCGGCACAGAGGATGGAGATGTTTTTGGATATAATAACCCGGCAAGCAGCCCACTGCAACCCGTGCATTTGCTTACAGCCACCGCAGCAACGGTGCTGGCAAATGGCAATGCTGTTTTAGCTCCCATTGGCAGCATAAGGTTTACAAAACTTTAAAAATTTAAATTGCTGAAGTAAAGTAATACATGATCTTTTAAAAAATTTTCCTGCTGGTAGGTATCAAATCCGGGTAATGCTTTTAGTTGTGTAAAGTGAGGCCATCCATCGTCGTCATTGCCATCCAGTTTATAATATCCGCTGGCCGAAAGTATAGTGCAAATGGCAATATGCATTAAATCCTGTTTTTGTTCTTTGCTGAATTCCTGTGGGCCCTGGCCCAGTTCCTGCACGCCAATAAGCAGCAATACCCCGTTCATATCAGGTTTTATTTCAAACTTTTCTTTTAGCTTAATACGCAGTTTTAACCAGCGCACCTGCAAATCTTCTTCGGGATGTAACATAGATGCAAATGTATGCAATGCGTTCTTTAAACACCTGCTGCGGCTTTAAGCTTTGGCGGTTTATTACAAAAGATCTGATGAGATTTTGCTGCCGGATGAAGAATTACCCGTTAAACACAGATAGCACAAATTAAAATGCAGCCTTTATCTTTGCAGCGTTTACAAAAACTAAAATTGCAGGAATTAAATGTTACAGATAAATTATATAAAACAGCATGCTGCCCTCGTAAAAGAAAAGCTGGCGGTAAAAAACTTTGGTAATATTGAGCTGGTAGATGAGTTAATACAACTGGATGAAGAACTGCGCAAACAAAAAACGGCTACCGAAACCCTGCAGGCTTCTTTAAATACGGCATCTAAAGAAATTGGCAGGCTGATGGGTAAGGGAGAGGCAGCAGCAGCAGAAAATAAAAAGCAGGAAGTGGCACAATGGAAAAGCGATCTTACTGCAAATAAAACTGCATTAGACAAACTGGAAGAAACATTTAATTTAAAAATATTATTGCTGCCCAACCTGCCACATACCAGTGTGCCCAAAGGAAAAACGCCGGAAGACAATGAAGTGATAAATGAAGGCGGCACAATCCCCAGTTTGCCGGATACAGCCAAGCCTCACTGGGAGTTGATAAAAGACTATGACCTTATAGATTTTGAAACCGGCGCAAGGCTTACGGGCAGCGGCTTTCCGGTTTACAAAGGAAAAGGTGCCAAACTGCAGCGTGCATTAATTCAGTATTTTTTAGATTACAATACCTCTGCCGCTTATACAGAGTATGCACCACCCCTGATGGTAAACGAAGCCACCGCTTACGGTACAGGTCAGTTGCCCGATAAAGAAGACCAAATGTATCATATAGCGTCAGATGGATTTTATCTCATACCTACTGCAGAAGTACCGCTAACAAATATTTACTGTAACGAAATAGTAAAAGAAACAGCGTTACCCATTAAAATGACGGCCTATACTCCCTGCTTTAGAAGAGAGGCGGGTAGCTTTGGTGCTGATGTGCGTGGCCTTAACCGCCTGCACCAGTTTGATAAAGTAGAGATCGTACAATTGGTACATCCTGATAAAAGTTATGATGTGCTGGAAGAGATGGTAAATCATGTAGAGCGCCTGCTGCAGTTCCTGGAGCTGCCTTACCGTATACTGCGTTTATGCGGTGGCGATATGAGCTTTGCATCTGCCCTTACTTACGACTTTGAAGTGTATAGCGCAGCCCAGCAAAAATGGCTGGAGGTAAGTTCTGTAAGTAATTTTGAAACCTTTCAAACCAACCGTATGAAGATCCGTTACAAGGATGAAGAAGGCAAAACTCAATTGCTGCATTCTCTCAATGGATCATCTTTGGCATTGCCCCGCATTGTAGCAGCCCTGCTGGAAAATAATCAAAAGGAAGATGGAATACATTTGCCAAAAGCTTTGCATGTTTATTTTGGTGCGGCGATGATAGAGGGGTGAATGGGTGAATGGTGAATAGTCACTACCGTCCTAAGAAAAACTAGAAGATAGTCAATTGGTTATCTTCAAGTTCTTTGAAATTTTGTTGGTAAGAATTATTAAACAGTTGATTTAACT
>JAYVGA010000027.1:0-3466 GCA_043772635.1 Chitinophagaceae bacterium | reverse complement strand
TAATTGTACATCTTTGGGAAAATATAAAATAGGTAATGCTTACCAGGGAAGGTTTGGCCTCGCTTATAAATTGTATGGGCTCAGTAAAACAAACAGCAAAGCGTTTGAGCGTTTTGTGGTGTTACATGCGCATAGCTGCGTGCCTGCAGGAGAAGTGTATCCTTTGTCAATTTGCCCCAGCCTGGGTTGCCCCACTGTTTCCCCCGCCTTTTTGCAAAAACTAAAAGTATATATTGAGGCTTCTGAAAAGCCTGTTTTGCTGAATATATTTTATTAGCTGTTGCGGATGATTAGAATGAGGGTTGTCAACTTTCTAAAAGTTGACAACCCTGTGCGTAAATTTGGTTTACCCCTATGATTTTGATTTACTTAATATTTTTACCACTTTACAAACTGCCCCGTTTCTTTATGGTCTTCAAATATTACCTGCACAATATATTTTCCGGCAGGTAAATCTGGTATATTAACAGTATGAACCAATGTGTTTATGTTGGCTATCCTGTTTTTTAAAATTAATTTACCCTGTATGTTAATGATGCCTACAACCACAGGCTTTTTAAGCATTTCTCTAAAGCTGAGGTTTACCTGGTTGTTTGTGTAAGTTATGGCAACGCTGCCCATAAATTTCTTTTTAAATCTTGCCACCGCAATGGCAGAATATTCTTTTTGCCCCTGCACAGATACTGCCACAATGCGGTAATAATTTTCTCCCTGTGCAGGATTAAGATGTATAAAAGAATATTGCTGTGTAGCAGTAGAATTTAATTTGCCTGCAATAGCAGTTAGTGGTACAAAATGAATACCATCGGTACTTGTTTCAATAATAAACTGCTGATGATCGGTTTCAAAAAGTGTTTTCCACTGCAATACAATTTTATCTGCCTGCGATACTGCCTTAAAATCAGCAAATTTTACTGCAACAACACCAAGAAATATATTTTTAGCTACTACTTTATTTTTTAATACGGTGTGGCCGGAAGGGGTTAAGTGAACATTATCTCCAACATTATATTCTGGTTTAATGATCAGGTCAGGTTCCTGAACTATATCTGTAAAAAAATCTATTGCCCACACACCAAAACGGTTAATGATAGAATCCCGTATAATTTTTAATTGTTGTCTTTCAAGGGGGGCAAAGCCAGTTCTTGGTTGTGAGGTTGTAATATAGCATTGTATATTGCTTGCATTGGCACTGTCCTTTATTGTCTGCAGGGAGGACATTATTAACGGTATGGGAATATAATCGTAGCCGTTAGAAGGATAATTTACAATAATAACATCCGGCTTGGGTATTAGATTTACCGCTCTGGTAATATTTAAATTGGGGTTAGGCAGCGGGTAACCAGCGGGTGGCGTATAGCTGCTGGGCATCCCTTCAAAAAAAGTGGTACTGCTTTCGGCTATGTTAAAGAGGGTATCAATAATACCAAGGTCTTTATAATACTTTTTTATTTTATACGCCCAGGCACTGTCTCTCGGAATACCAGAGGTGGGAGGAAAATACCCTTTTGCAGATGAAGATCCTATAACTGCAATACGTTTTTGTGTAAAACCTGTTTGTGCAGTTAAGACTAAAAAAATTAATACGAATAACCTGGTTAAGATAAAATGTTTCATGTAAAAAAGATTTAGTGCTGTATAGGAGTGGCTTCAGTAAATCTTTCAGAGGAGGAAATAGTTGCAGACAAAGATAAATTTCCGATTCGTCATTTCAAAACTATTTATTTTTTATACCGGCACTACAGCTGAGGTCATTGTTTTCTTCTTATTTTTAAACATATATAGAAAATTTATTCGTAAATAAAATTACACAGGGGTTTTTATTAAAATGGCCCGGTTATTCAATTTTTCCGCAGAAAGAAAGAAGAGTTTTTAAAATTAATTTCGCAGTAAAAAAAATGGTTTCGCAAAAGACTTTGCAAAACCATAATATTTTTTTTAATGACTAATGACTCAATGACCAATTATGCATGTTCATTAAATAAATGTCCTTTTAATTCATCGGCACTTCTATTGCCAGCAACTCTGCATCTTCTGTTGCAGTAATGCTAAAAGAGTCTGCTCCTTCAATACCTGCGGCATCTCTTTTGCCCAGTTTTTTTCCATCAATTTCCACACTTCCGTTTATTACAACCACATACACACCGTTGTCTTTAAAAGCATTTTGGTACTGCAGTGTTTTGCCGGCCTGCAGTGTTGTCATAGCAAACCTTGCATCCTGGTTTATCCATAAACCATCATCTTCTTTATTGGGAGATACTACATACTGCCAGTTGTTTATTCTTTCAGCCACATTAAAAGTGCGCTGGTCATATCTTGGTGTAATATTTTTTTGTTTAGGAAAAAGCCATACCTGGAAAAGCGTTACCGGGTCTGTGGCAGAGGCGTTGGCTTCGGAATGTTCTACACCTGTGCCCGCACTCATAATCTGTACATCTCCTGCTTTAATTATTCCTTCTCCACCAGTGCTGTCTTTATGTTTTAAAGCCCCGGTAAAAGGGATGGTTACAATTTCCATATTGTCGTGCGGGTGTGTAGGAAATGCACCGCCCCCAGCAATAAAATCATCATTTAATACCCTCAATAAACCAAACCTTACTTTTTCGGGGTTATGATAATTGCTGAAGCTAAAATAATAATTGGGTTTTAACCAGCCATAATCGGCACTGCCTCTTTCGCTGGCTTTTTGAATGGTTATTTTCATAATAAATAATTTAATTAATGTTTAAACGCCAAAAATAATGCCAGCTCAAACAGCTGACATTTTAGCAAAAAAAAGATCACTGAAAAAATCAGTGATATCCTGTATCATCATCATTTCTTGATGAGGATATATTTAGTATAACCGTTCTCCTTATTATACCCCATTTCTAACTCCAGTCGCTCTCCGTAAGTATGGTAGATTGATCTTCCTCCCTATGCTCATTGTATTCAATAATAAAATTATTTCTTCCTTCGCCGGTAATGATGCTCATATATTTTTGCTGCACCAGCTCCAGCATATTAAGAAAAATAAAAATGGCATGTATGCGGTTTTCGCACACTTCAAATATTTTTTCAAAAGAAGAAGTTTTGGCTTCCCGGCAATGTGTAAGCATATAATCCCGGCATTCTTCCATTGTGTAATTATACTGCACAACGGTATGAACCGGTTTGTTATTTCTTTCATGCAGCCTTTGTGCTACTTTCTCAAAAGCCTTCATCAGCTTAAATAGGGTAACAGCCTGTATCTCGGTTCCCTCACCAGCCTCCTCTCCTATTTGTACCAGTTCTTTATGGAGATTGCCTCTTTTAAACATCAGCAGCCTGGTTTCTTCCAGGTCGGCCATTTTTAGGGAGGCTTCTTTAAAGCGTTTGTATTCCAGAATTTTCTCAATCAGTTCCTGGCGGGGATCAATTTCGTTTCCCTGTGCATCAATTTCTTTACGAGGTATCAGCATCTTAGCTTTAATCCGCATCAGGGTGC
>JAYVGA010000026.1:0-20014 GCA_043772635.1 Chitinophagaceae bacterium | reverse complement strand
TTCTGATATACTCCATTCTCCCAGCTTTTCTCCTTTAATGCCAATAAAATTAACGGTAAGCTGTCTTTCATTTCTTTTGCCGCTAACAGAAATTTTTCCGAAGTTTTGTTGCTCTACCAATGTGTTGTTTACACGAAATGGGTTTTTTTCTTCATTGCCGCCTGCCCGGCTTATGCCGGCTGTGTAAGGAGAAATGGTGATATCGTATAAAGGATGCAAACCCGGTCTCTCCATTTTTATTATTTCGCTGTGATGCCTGTCGCCTGTAAAAAATAATACTCCCTGTATTTTGTATTCGCTTAAAAAATTAAGTAGCTGCTGGTGTTCGTAACTGTAATGGCGCATGCATTCAAATTTATTTAACGGGTTTAGCACCTGGCCACCTGTTACAATAATTTTAAAAGTTGCACTGCTGTTAAGCAATGCATTTTGGAGCCACTCCATTTGCACCTGCCCAAAATAATCTTTAGCAGCAGATGGTTTGCCACCTATGCTGTCTGCCATTTCTTCTTCAGTTCTGAAATACCGGTCGTCTGTAAGAAAAAAATCTACATCGCTGTAAGAAACTTTTGTATAAATGCCTTTACCTTCCTGGCCATAGCTGGGGTTAAGAGAATAGTTTTTAAAAATATTCCTGCTTTCTTCTTTTAAGATAAAACTTTTACCTGCATCATTGGGGCCGTAATCATGATCGTCCCAAATAGCATATTGCGGCATAGATGCCATAAACTTTTGTAATACTTTATGGCTCCTGTCACGTGATGCCCTGTAATTTAATCCCCAGGCAGAATAAAAATCTACCTCCCTGCTGTACCAGTTATCACCCATCCAGATATGCAGGCTGGCCGGTGTGTTGGCCATGGTTTCAAATATAGAAGAATCGCTGCCATAAGGTTTGCCCGGCCTGTCGTAAACGGGCTCATTAAAATAGGCACAGCTTCCGGCAAGAAAAGTAAAATCGGGTGCCGGCTTGCGGTACTCCCATAAATCTTTGGTAGTAAATTTTGTAGCAAAGGAAGTGGTTACCGGCTTGCCATCTATCAGCAATAAATAATTATAGGCTGTATTTATATCAAGGCCATTGAGCTCAATTTTTACCGGGTTAAAATCATTTTGCAATTCTCCTTTATACGTAATTGTTTTTGCAAGAGAAATATTATTAAGCGGATAAAATTTTACCGCCACTGATTTTGCCTGCGTAGATACTTCTGCCCAAATGCTGGCATTACGAAATTCTACATTGCCGGCCCAAGGCCCGCTGATGAGTAAAGGTTTTTGTTGTGACGCTGCAGAAAAATAAAAAAATAAGAAGATGCTTAATAACGTTATACAATAGCGCATAAAATTTTTTGTTGCAAATTAAGCCTTTCTTTTTTTGTTGCTCATACCGCTAAAAAAAAGGGTCATTTAAAATTGTCGCTTTTGTTTTACCTCTTTTTTTCTCCATTATACTGCTGAGATACCTGGCAACTCTATCTTCAATGTTTAAGATGCTTTTTACCTCAGCATGACAAAAGCAACAATTTTAAATGCATCCAAAAAAAAGCGGGCTGCCTGGGCAGCCCGCTACGTATACAGGTTTGACTAAAAAGTAAAATTAAAAAACAAATCCCTGTATTTCGTTTCCATCAGCCTTGTAGTAAACCACCTTACCCAGTTCGTCTATTTTATAATCCGGATCTTTTTTATCGCCAAAAACCATTTTCTTTAATTCCTTGCCTGTAGTTTTATCTATCATCATTACCCCTGCATCTTTAGCCATATTACTACCTCCAAAATTGGTGAGCATACTCATATAATTGTTGGCTTCTTTTGTAGCCTTAAAACGTTTGCTTATAGAAGCAAAACTGCTGGCTGCGGCTCCTGCAAAGTTTGCAGCATTGGCATTGGCATTTTTAATATCACTGTCCAGTGCCGGGTCGGTACTGCCATAATATCCTTTTGCATAACTTAACTGTGCCGACTGTGCAGCCTGCTGTGCGGCCATCATAGCCGAAGCCAGGCCACCCATGCCACTTAACAGTTTGCCTGCCATGGTGCGGCCGGGTGCAGGCTGATATGTGTGCCATACCTGCTGTGCTTTAAAATCGTAGAGCGTTGCATTTTGATCTGATGTAAGCAACACACCATTTTCTCTTACCTGCAATGAGGTAGGATCTTCTTTACCATTAAAATTTATTCCCTTTACCCATTCGGTCATATCGCCGGTTTCAAAATCTACTTTATAAATAATATCATTGGCATATACATACCCATTTTTTTTATTGGTATTATCTCCCACACAATTTTTTACCTGGAAACCTTTCTTCCATGTTTTATCACCTGTTTCCATATCCAGGATATTTATCTGGTCTTCTGTTCGGTAATATAATCCCTGTGGCACCAGTTGCAGATCCCTGATTTCTCCTTTTATAGGCAATGGTTTTTTTGTAACAGGCTGGCCTGCATCCAGGTTTACAATGCTGATGAAGTTAGTACCCTGGTCTCTTGCTGTGGCCAGAATTAATTTAGAACCTGCCAGTTTATAGGCCAGTACATCGCCCTGCAGGTCTATATCACTGTTCCATTTTTCTGCACCGCTTGTGATATCAAGGCAAAGCAATGATGCCCTGTTTTTTTTAGCAGCACCCGACCTTTTTATTTTTCCCAGCAGCCCGCCGCCGCCGCTGTTTTGTTTGGCCACATCTTCCTGTGTTTTTTCTGAAGTAGCTACCAGCATACCATGGGTATCGTATAAAATATTGGTTATGGGAGATGGCAGTTCTACTCTCTTCCAAAGTTCTTTTCCATCGCTTACATTAAAGGCAGTAAGTATATCCTGGTTCCAGAAATGTATGACTGCATCATTATTATACTGAAAAAAATCTGCTGATGTAATGGTGGCAGCTTCATTGGCTCCTTTATCTATCCCTTTTCCAAACTGGGGTACTTTAAACATTCCCCCCAGCCCTTTTTTTTCTTCCTTTGGTGGTGCTGCTACAGGAATATCGCTTTTCATATCTATACTGTATAATACATCGCCACTTTGTTTATTTAATTTATAAATATTACGGTTGGTGGCAATAAAAATACCATCTGTAGTTTCGCCTGCTTCGGATACAATCTGTTCAGAATTTTTTTCAAACAGTTTTGACTGTTCCCATATTTTTTGTCCGCTGGCCAGGCTTACCATCATAAGGGTTGGTTTGCCGGTACTGCCGGTACCATAAAATAAAACTGCATTGTTTTTTATTAAGTGAATACGCTTTGTAATGGCTGCCAGGCCCAGCTCTCTGCTGTTTGCAATTACTTTTCCGGTTACCACATCTATAATATTGTTGGATGATTTAAGCAGGCCACGTTTTGCAAGTACGATATAAGGAGTGCCTTCTATAGGATCATAATTTTCTTCCTGTATATTTTCTATCTGGTCTATTTTCCAAACTTCTTTTCCGCTGGATGGCGCTACACCATACAATGCATCATTGGTGCCTACTACCAGTATGCCTGCATCGGTTATCTTATACCATTTTACTTTTGTAGGGAAAGTTTTTGTCCAGTCTACAGGCTGCTGGGCAAAAGAAAAAAATGCAGATACTAACAGCGCTGCGGGTAAAATAATCTTTTTCATAATTTACTTTTTTAAGTTTTTGCTGATACTATAAAAGTAAACCTGTAAAAAGATGTGCATATACCCTGCTCACGGTATTTATTTAAGCTTATCGTTTTGCTGGTGGCGGGAAGCATCCCTGTTGGTTTTTTTTTGAAAGTTTTTCTGCAGGGCATCGGTAAGGTTTACACCTGTTTGGTTTGCCAGGCAAAGGAGCACCCACAGAATGTCGGCCATTTCATCAGCAAGGAGCACCCTCCCATCCTCCCCCTGCGGGGGAGGAGCTAACACATCTTTTCTATACGACTGTTCTCCGTATATCCTTACCATATGCCTGCTTAATTCTCCTACCTCTTCCATAAGTATCCCAAGGTTGGTTAACTCAGAAAAATATTTTACACCAATGGTTTTTATCCAGTGGTCTACCTGTTGCTGTGCTTGCTCTATTGTAATACTATCCATACAAAAAATTAATTTTAGAAATTATAGAAAAGAAAAACACCCGTTAATAAAGTTACTAAAGCCCCTTTAGGGGTTGGGGCTTTTACTATCAATTATAATTGTTACCGGCCCATCATTTACCAGCGCTACTTTCATATCTGCACCAAAGGTTCCTGTAAATATTTTTTTACCCAACTCTTTTTCTAATTGTACAATCAGTTTTTCATACACCGGTACGGCCACATCTGGCTTGCTTGCTTTTATATAAGATGGCCTGTTTCCTTTTTTTGTAGCTGCATGCAGGGTAAACTGGCTGATGAGTAAGATATCTCCGCCGTTATCTTTTACAGAAATATTGGGCACCTTATTTTCATCATTAAAAATGCGCAGGTTTATTATTTTATTACTCAGCCATTGTATGTCTGCATCATTATCGGCATCTTCAATACCTGCCAGAACCACTAATCCATTTTGTATAGATGATTTTATTTTGGCATCTATGGTTACAGAAGCCGATATTACTCTTTGTATAACTACTTTCATATACTGTTTAAAAAGATTTGAATAAAGATATGCAACAAGAGGCACTGATTTCCTTAAGCCAATTAAGTATGCGGCGTGCAGTGATACCTCACAAAGAGCTTTCCAACACTATAAAATGGTTGTGTTATTTACAACTATTTTTCAGCTTTAAAAAATTTTTATTTACGTAAAAACTAAAAACCGCATCAAAACCAACCTGCTGCCCGCTTCACTAAATATCCCCAAATTTTGTCCACAGCCTGTTGATATTTATCCCTTTAAAAGTTGGCTTACAAAAGATATTTTCGTTTCCCTTAAGAAGAGGCAATTGGCAATTGGAAATATGCAATTGGAAATTGACAAGTAGGTATTGGCAGTAGGTAATTGATGCTGCTAACTTATTGAATACTTAATATTACATAACATTTCTTTCTATTATAAAATAACGATACCTCATGTCTAAAAATAAATCATCTGCAAAAGCGCTCCCTTTTTCCCGCCAGTTCACAAAAGATAATGTATCTGCCTTTGATATGTTTGAATACGATTACCGTACATCGGTAATTAAAAATCCATCCGGCGAAATTGTTTTTCAAATGGATAATGTAGAAGTTCCAAAACAGTGGAGCCAGATTGCCACAGATATCCTTGCACAAAAATATTTTAGAAAAGCAGGAGTGCCGCAGGCAGACGGTACAACCGGCAGAGAAAAAAGCAGCAAAGAAGTAGCACACCGTATGGCCCATTGCTGGAGGGTTTGGGGCGAACGGCATAATTATTTTGCCACAGCAAATGATGCGCAGATATTTTATGATGAGCTGGTATATTCTATCCTTAACCAGGCATGTGTGCCCAACAGCCCGCAGTGGTTTAATACGGGCCTGCACGAAGTGTATGGCATTACCGGCAAACCACAGGGGCATTATTATGTGGATGCTGATGATGGGATGCTAAAAAAATCTACCAGTGCATATGAGCGGCCACAGCCACATGCGTGTTTTATTTTAAGTGTTGATGATGACCTGGTAAATGATGGTGGCATTATGGACCTGTGGGTAAGAGAAGCAAGAATTTTTAAATATGGCAGCGGTGTGGGCACCAATTACAGCAGCATACGTGGCGAACATGAAAAATTGAGCGGTGGCGGAACCAGCAGCGGCCTCATGAGTTTTTTAAAAATTGGCGACCGTGCTGCAGGTGCCATTAAAAGTGGAGGTACTACCAGGCGTGCTGCAAAAATGGTTTGCCTGGATCTGGATCATCCCGAAATTGTAGAATTTGTAAACTGGAAAGTAGGGGAAGAAAAAAAAGTAGCCGCATTAATTGCCGCAGGTTATCCCAGCGATTATGAAGGCGAAGCATACAAAACAGTAAGTGGGCAAAACAGCAACAACAGCGTACGTGTGCCCAATAGTTTTTTTAAAGTACTGGATGAAAATGGCGACTGGGAATTAAAAGCAAGAAGTGATGGCCACACCATGAAAACAGTAAAAGCAACAGAACTATGGCACCAGGTAAATTATGCTGCATGGCGCTGTGCCGACCCAGGCATACAATACGATACTACTATTAATGAATGGCATACCTGCCCCGAAGGTGGAGCAATAAGAGCAAGTAATCCATGCAGTGAATATATGTTTTTAGATAACACCGCCTGCAACCTTGCCTCTGTAAACCTGCGTAAATTTTTTAACGAATCGGACAACAGTTTTGATGTAGCAGGCTTTGAACATACCTGCCGCCTGTGGACGGTAGTGCTGGAAATATCTGTACTAATGGCGCAGTTTCCAAGCAAAGAAGTGGCTCAGCTATCTTACGATTACAGAACACTTGGTTTAGGTTATGCCAACCTGGGCAGCATGCTTATGGTAAGCGGCATTGCTTATGATAGCGAAGAAGCAAGAGGCATTGCCGGAGCTATTACCGCTATCATGACCGGTGTGGCTTATACCACTTCTGCAGAGATGGCAGGCTTCCTGGGGACATTTGATAAATATGAATTAAACAAAGAGCATATGCTTAGGGTAATGCGCAACCACCGTGCTGCTGCATACGATGCAATGGATGCCTACGAAGGTTTGGAAATAAAACCCCATGGCATTAATGCAAAATACTGTCCCGATTATTTATTAACTGCAGCTACCAAAGCCTGGGATAATGCCGTGCAGCAGGGAGAAAAAAATGGTTACCGCAATGCACAAACAACAGTGATTGCACCCACGGGCACCATTGGCCTTGTAATGGATTGTGATACTACCGGCGTAGAACCTGATTTTGCTTTAGTGAAATTTAAAAAACTCAGCGGTGGTGGTTATTTTAAAATTATTAACCAGAGTGTACCGCAGGCCCTGCGCAACTTAAAGTACAGTGAAAAAGAATTGTTGGAAATTGTAAATTATGCAAAGGGCCATGCCACATTAAAAGGTGCTCCGTACATTAACGAAATTTCACTTTTAGAAAAAGGCTTTTTACCCAACGAAATTGAAAAGCTGAATGCCGCTATGGCCAGTGCCTTTGAAATTGGTTTTGTGTTTAATGTATTTACACTTGGCGAAGCCTGCCTGCAGCGGCTGGGCTTTACTGCAGTGCAATACAGCAATTTTGAATGGAACCTGCTGGAAGCACTTGGCTTTACAGATGAGCAGATTGAAGCAGCCAATATTTATATATGCGGTACCATGACGGTAGAAGGTGCGCCGTATTTAAAAGACGAACATCTTTCTGTATTTGACTGTGCAAATAAATGCGGGCATACCGGCCAGCGTTACATACATGCACACGGACACATACGTATGATGGCAGCAGCGCAACCTTTTTTAAGCGGGGCCATAAGCAAAACCATTAATTTACCAAACGAGGCAGAAGTAGAAGAAATAGCAGATGCTTACAGGCTTAGCTGGGAGCTGGGTTTAAAAGCGTGTGCACTTTACCGTGATGGCAGTAAACTGAGCCAGCCACTTAGCAACAAATCGGATAAAAAGAAGAAGACAGAAGAAGAGACAACAGACGAAGGACAACAGACCACAGAAGTAAAGTCTGCATTGGTGGATATGTCTAAATTAACCATAGAAGATTTGCTGGAAGAAATGAACAGGCGTGTGCAAAGCAGTGCAGATACTTCTTTAAAACGCCAGCTGGCCATGATTGTAGAACGAAGGGCACTACCGGCTAAGCGCAGGGGCTTTACACAAAAAGCAAAAATAAACGGGCAGGCACTGTTCCTGCGCACCGGCGAATACAATGATGGCACCCTTGGAGAAATATTTATTGATATGGCTAAAGAAGGTGCTACCATGCGCAGCATGCTCAACTGTTTTGCCATTGCCATTTCTATCGGCCTGCAATATGGTGTGCCGCTTGAAGAGTATGTAGAAAAATTTGTGTTCACCCGCTTTGAACCTGCCGGCATGGTAGAACATCCCAATATTAAAACCACTACATCTATTATCGATTTTATGTTCCGCTCACTGGCCTACGAATATCTTGGCCGGAACGATTTGGTGCATGTACTGGATAAACCCGAAGTACAGAATACCGGCACGGAAGAATGGGATATTAATTCTCCCACCATTGGCGATAGAAAACAGGATCTGAGCGATGTAAGGGTATTGGGTGCTGCAACCAGCCAGCCCAAACCGGAAGTAAAACCGTACAAAGCTGCTTATGCTGCAAAGAGTGCTACCATGGGAATGAGTGCGTCTAATGCTGCGGCAAAAAGTATGCAGAGCGATGCACCGGCCTGTAATGTGTGTGGGCATATAACTGTGCGCAGCGGCACCTGCTATAAATGTTTGAATTGCGGAAATAGTTTGGGGTGCAGTTAAACTTGATTTGAATAAGCATGAACATGACAAACTGTACTAGAATAAATTCTGGTAAAGTTTTAAAAAAAATTAAGGGAATAAAAAAATCCCGGCTGGTAACCGGGATAAAAGAAAGAAGATCTTTTTAATTAGTTAATCAAATATAGGTTATTGACCTATCTCCTTCCAAAGATTTTCTTTCTATTTTATCCCCACTTCATTTCGAGTTGTTGATAAAGCTTTTTTTATCAAAAAGGCTAAATATATTTTAATGTATTAGATAGATTCTCAAATGTACTCTCATGTACATTGATATCGTATCTACTAGTGTCATAGATATATCTAAAAATGTCGTTAATCTAAAAAAGAAAAATGAAAAAAAAAATATTTGGTGTATTGAGTTTGAACATTTTATTTGTTTCTTGCTTATGGGCTCAGTCTTTAAATAAAGAAAGAGTTGACAAATTGAAAAAGTGTGTTGTGAAAGTATATGTTGAAGGAAGAATATCTACTGGTACTGGCTTTTTTATTTCTGAAAATGGTGATGTCTTAACCTGTTGGCATGTAATTCAGGCCGCTATTAAAACTGATTCTTTGGGTAAGATTTTGGATATTAAAAGAATTTACATTGAGTTTACTAACAGAGATACAATTGAAATGGAAATTCCCCTTGAATATTTTAGACTCAAGAAAAATACGGAAGCAGTATCGTATGACTTTTGCGTATTAACAACAGATAAAAAATTAAAGAGTAAAACGGAATACTTTAAAATTGGAACATTTGAAGATATTCAAGAAGGCGATGAGGTATATACTGCAGGATATCCCCTAGGAATTCCTGACCAATTTATTTCAATGGGAATATTATCCAATAAATATATTGACAGCAGTATTGTAATAGGCAATACTAAAGTTAAAAGAGATGTTGCTCTACTTGACTTAACTATAAATAGAGGAAATTCAGGCGGCCCAATTATTAAATTAGGCGAAACTGTTAATGAGGATAAGGTTATTGGTATTGCAGATTTTCTAATTACAAAAAATGGACCTATAGCAGAACAATTACTTAAAGAATTAGATGAGAGAAAAATGGATATAAAAATAGATGATGGTAACGGAAATTTACTTTACCTAACTAATATTTTCAAAATGTTTGCGGAAGCTATTGCATATTCATCCAACGGGATAAGCGGTTGCGTTTCAATCAATCATTTTTTGCAGTCGTTAAAATGATTTGTGGCCCGTAAACAATAGTTGAAGTTTTTAATGGCTCAGAAGATTTATTTTTTTCTATTGCTTCCTTTGTTAATACTTCCTTTCTTAGTTTTTGCAAATATCTAGAGAGTGTAATTGAATCCTTTAAAGATTTTGTTTGATTTTGGGCGAAACCAGAAACGGAAACACTAAATACAAAAACGGTTACCAAAGGCAATATTTTTTTCATACAGTTTTTAAATTAAATGCCTATAAATATAAAGTATAAAATTGAAACTTCATAAGTTAATTATTTATTAGATTAATTCTTCTGCTTTTGGTTATTAAAATATTTTAAATTTACAATAAGCAATTTCTATTGGCTTCCACTGGCACAAGTTTTCTACCCCAGGCAGTTCACTTGTGCCAAACAGTTAAAACGGTTTTTAACCGCATCAAAGATTAGCTAATACGCTAAAAAGCAGCCAATAAAATATCTCCTCTGCTGGTTCCATAAAAATCCTCGACTGCAAAAATGTTGATTATATTCACTCAGGAAAAATAGAAAAATCATGAGCAATAAATATAAAGTAGGCGAAGATGCCATACCGCATTTTGTAACCTTTTCAGTGGTAGGGCTGCCTGCCCGATTGAGCCATTCAGGCGGGGATAGATGTATTTAGCAGGGACAATACAATGAATTGTTTGTATAAAGTTTAAAATATTGCCAGGAAAATAAAGGCATGGTGCTGCATGCATGGGTTACTATGACCAATCATGTTCATTTAATAATTAGCAGGAATGATAATAAACTTGAACATATTGTAAGAGACCTTAAAAAATATACCAGCAAACAAATTATAAAAGAAATACAAGAAAACAATTCAGAAAGCAGGAAGGAATGAATGCTGAACATTTTTAGCTATACCCGTAAAAATAATAATAACAACAAAGATTTTCTCCCGATTATCTGTGGGGATGGAAACAGGATTATCATCCCATAGAATTAGACACTCCTGAGAAAATGAAACAACGCTTAGATTATCTGCATGAAAGCCCGGTTAGAAGTGGCTTAGTATGGGAGCCTGGCATTATTAATATAGCAGTGTTATTGATGATTACACTAATGAGCATGGGTTGATAAAAATTGAGCATTTGTAATTCTTACTCCCGATACAATCTGGCAAAACTAAGAAGTCACAAGTGAGCCGCTAAAGCTGAACACTTGCCAATAGATGCGAAGAGTTGGCTCACCATCAGAGATAACAACAAAATTTATTTAAAATACTTTAAAAAGCTTTGATTATTTTTATTGCAAAGCCTTTAGCTCATGAAAGTTTCTGCATTCTTATTGCTGCAATTATTTTTATTGTTCAGCTTCAGCCATTGTATGGCACAACCCCATACAGATAGCGTGCTGCAAAATATTTTAAAGCAAAACAAAAACCTCCTTTTGCAAAAAGTAATTGCAGATAAAGATTCTTTCCGTTTGCAAATTATTTACACACAAATAAACCGTGATAAATACAATAGCCCATCTTTTACAAATTATAATTTTAACGTAGATAGTAACTTATATTTTAATCCTGCTTCAATTGTAAAATTACCCCTTAGCTTACTTGCATTAGAAAAGTTGAATGCACTTAAAATAAAAGGGGTAGATAAAAATACTTCTCTGCAAATTGATTCTAACTTTTACTGGCAAATGCCGGCTTATAAAGACAGTACTGCAGCAACTGGTTTGCCTTCTATTGCTCATTATATAAAAAAAGCATTTTTAATAAGTGATAATGATGCCTACAACAGGCTGTACCAGTTTGCAGGCCAGCAAAATATTAATAGCAATTTGCATAATAAAGGTTTTACCGCCACGCTTATTACCAGGCAATTTTTGGGATTGTCTGTTTTGCAAAACCGCCACAGCAATGCTTTCCGCTTTTTAGATATTGATAAAAAGCAATTGTATTATAAGCCGCCGGCTTACAATACGGATTCTTTTTATTTTGGCAAGCCTGTTAAAATTGGCAGGGGACATTATAACAGTAAAGACAGCCTGGTAAACGAACCCATAGATTTTACCGCAGCCAACAAATTGACATTACAAAATTTTCAGCAAATGCTGCAAACCCTTTTGTTTCCGCAATCGGTATCCCCCAGGCAAAGGTTTAATCTAAGCAGCGATGATTATACATTTTTATACCGCTATCTTTCTCAGTATCCTTCTGAAACTGATTACCCTAAATATGATACGGCAAAATTTTATGACAGTTATGTAAAATTTTATTTCAAAAATGCAGCCCATAAAATATCTCCTTACATCAGAGTGTTTAATAAAGTTGGATGGGCATATGGTTTTTTAATTGATGGATCTTATGTGGTTGATTTTAAAAATAAAGTAGAATTTATGTTAACGGCTGTATTATATGTAAACAGCGATGGTATTTTAAACGATGATAAATATGATTACGAAAGTATTGGCTGGCCATTTATGTACGAGCTGGGCCAAACCATTTACCGGTACGAATTACAAAGACCAAAAAAAATTAAACCCAATTTAAAAGATTTTAAAATTCTTTACGAACAAAGAAACCCGGACGATACCCGGCCTGCAATAAAAGATGCTGACAATTAATTTTAATAAACATTTTTCACAAACGGAATTAAGCAATTGTCCGATTGCTTTTTGGTTCATCAATATTATCTTCTATAAGAATATCTGCTTAAGACTGTGCACTGATTTTTTTGTGAGGCAATAAAGTTTTATAAGCATTTCATCAGCTGCATAAAATGATCTTTTTTAATGGATCATCCTACAGTTTTTTCATCTCACTCATTTATAAAATTTATTTCTTCTCCACAAAATCCCTTAAATAACTGCAGCTATTAAATGCTTCTTTGTAAAAAGCGGTGCCGCTATACTCTTTTACCAGTTGGGGAAAATACCGGTTGTTCTTAAAAAGCGGGAAGTATTCTTTTGCGGCAATGTCATACTTTTCATAATCGCTGCCAAAATCAAAATACTGGGGCATGCGCACCTGCTTTTGCGCACACTTTGCCATCATAAACAAACAGCTTGCTTTAAAAGATTTATCTGCAGAAGCATCCATAGCCATTTTAAAATAATCGTGTGCGGTATAACAGCCGTAATAATTTTTCTTGAAATTATTGGCACCTTTTGGAATATAATATCCATCGGCACCACTGCGGTAATACTCTACCAGTTCCCATGCATAACCATAATAAGTGCTGTTATAAAAACCCAGTGCCATTTTATAAAAATGTTTGGCTGCATTTGCTTTATCTTTTTTTGTCAATGCCTGCAGGCGCAGCATTTCTTTTGCAAAAGCAAGTTTGGTAGTAGTGGTATTATCACTGCTTATACTTTCTTCCCGGTCGTACAGTAATTCTATAAAAGGATTTTTAGGGATAAGTTTTTTTGCATTGCCGGCTTTGGTAAACCAGCTGATGGCTTCGCCAAAATTATGATCTCTTAAATATGCCGTGCCCGCAAAATCTATTACATCACTTAATTTAAGAGAATTATTTTTTATCAAAAACCCATCAAAAGCAGTATTGTTTTTAGCTGTAAAAAGATGGAATAGTAAAAGCACATCTTTTGCCTGCAGGTTGCTGCGCATAAAATCTACTCCATAATCATAGCCGCCGGCTGCATTGCTCCGCATGCCACGGTCTGCAGCACTTACAGCAAGGGCCTCTTTATAAAAATCGCCCTGCTGATGATATCTTTTTGCCAGCACTTCGCTCATCAGGTTGCGGTAAAATATCTGCCATTCAGATGCCGGTATATATTCATACTCATAGGCACCGGTCGCATTTTTTTTTGTGGTTAAAGCTTTTTGCTGCAACCATTGTATAGAAGGAAGTATTTGTTTTTCAAATGCGGCATCTATTTTTTGAGTTTCATTTAAAGAAAGCAGCAAATTGGTAAGCAGCCACTGGTCTTTTACTTTTGCAGATAACTTCATGGCCGCTGCATTATTAAGATGCTCTTTTGTTTTAGGGTAATCTCTTGTCATAAGTGCGCAATATGCAGCACCTGTTTCAAACAAACCGGCGTTTGCGGCTTTACCACTTACTGCTATGCTGTGCAGTAAATTTTGTAATTCATTTACTTTGTTTCTCCCATCGTTTAATGTGCTGTCATTTTTTTCATCTTCCCAGGTATAATAAAACGCTTTGCCACCAAGTTGTTTGTTAAGAGAAGGGGTATAATATTTTTCTTCCAGTTTACCAATCTCTCTTACCGCCAGTACCTGCAACACTTCGGCGGCAGCATTAAGATTAAATATTTCTTTTATTTGCGCAGTTTGCGGGTTAGGGCTGCCCAGGGCAAACAAGGCAAGCATATCAGCCTTCTCTTCTTTATTCTTACAAAGCGCAAGATATTCTGCCCTTTCTTTTTGGGCATCTACACTCCATTTAAAACTTACATAGTTTGATACCCGTTTTACACCGGCTGCACTAAAAGCTTTACTAAAAAGATAAGTGGCTTCTTCTTTGTTTCCTGTGCGGTACAAGGCACCGGCTTTTAAAGAAAGGCCCAGGGGCTGCAATATAGAAGCTGTTTTATTTACGGCTATATAATTATCATAAAATTCTATTGCATCCTGGTAGCGGCCGCTATAATGTGCCAGGCGTACTACCTGGTATCCGTATTTTAATTTATACCATTCACTTTTTGCGGCAGCATATAATTGTTGCCCGCTTTTAATTAACCTGCTCATTTTACTGCTGTCCCTTTGCACAGGCTCCCAGCTATTGTATTCGCCGGTAACAAAAGGTGCTGCCTGTTTTGCATAAATGATATAACCCAATCCTTCCAGGTCTTTGTTTTTTATAAAGTACCCCGTCATGGTATTGCGCTGCACAGAATCCGGAATTTGTAAAGCTTGCTTTTTTTCTATATGGTAATAGAGGTTTTTAATATCTTTTACATCATACTCCGTAACAAATGTTTTTGCTTCTTTGGGGGTTACCGCCATGCCGCAAAAGCCTGCCCATTCTTTTGCAAGTTCATCTGCTGCAGATACCGGTTCTTCTTCATCGTACAAAAAATTATAGCCGGTATAATAAAAAGGCTGATACGCTTTTGCATCGGGCAGGTGCCGGTTAAAAAAACTGGTATAATAATCATAGGGGTCTATACCCGGCCCGCAGCCAATAATATTTTGAGGAAAAGAAATGATAAGCGCACTAATGCAGGCTGTTAAAAATATTTTCAATTTCATTGGTGCTGTATTTTTTTAAAATTAAACTATCCAGGTGATAGAGGGAAACATGTAATGTACTGTCTTTTATTTTTTGGCTTAGTATTTTTGCTGCCTTTATTATTTCGGTGTATTCACTGTTTTCAAACCTGAGAATATCTCCTTTTTTAAAATCGTAATGGTTAAGCAGGGTATCTGTAATTATTTCAAACCGGTTAGCTGCTGTTTTTTTTGATATGCCTTTAAGCATATCATTATCCACATCCTGTATAAGGCCTGCATAACTACCATTTTTAAATAATACATACCAGTTAAAAAGTGGTAAAGCTACATCAAGCGGTAATGGATAACTGCTTATGCTGGCGGTATATTTTAAAAGCTCCTCTACATCTAAAATAGCATTATTTGTGGCAGCAGATTTTAAATTGCCCATATTATAACACATTAACAGGCCACGGCTCACCGGTGGCACACCGGTTTTATGCAGGTATTTTATTTGATGCAGGCGTATGGTTACAGAATAGCTGTGCGCACTATCCAGGCTTTGAAGTTTTGTAAGAATGCTGAAATATTTTTCTTTGGTTTCTGCAGTCCAGTCGCAGTCTATCTGTATTTGCAAAACGGTATTTATTTTATTAAGAGTAACCATATTATTTACCAGGGCCAGGATATTTGCTGCCAGTGCTGCACATTGCGATGCATCCATTTTATACAAACATTCATTGGTAATAAAAATGGTGGGAATAATTTGAAAATTATTTTTTAAAAAAAAAGTTTTATCTGCAATGCGAAGCTGTACTACAGGGCCGGGCTGCCGGGTAGTTTCGTTCCAGTCTACATCAAAAAATTTTATATAAAGGGTATTTATTTTTAATGCATCCAGTTGTTGTTTTTCATAAGCAGAAATAGCAAATACCGATTTCCAGTAATAAAACGAACGGGATATTTGCCTGGCAGGATGCGATACTTGTGGCTTGCAGGAAATAAAAAAAAGAAACAGGGCAAGAAAAATACCCGCATATTTTAAAACAACCTTTTTAAAATCTTTGTTCCTGTTTTTAAAAATGCAGTTGTGCGGTGGCAGGCTTATCATTAATTGTTTTGAAGTATAAAGATAAGGATGGATTAAAATTTTCAGCAGTTCTCTGCTTAATTACCCGGAGCAAACAAAATAAGATGTACGCTAAATCTTTTCAACTGTACATAACAGTAAAACCATATGTTTATAAGTTTCTACCCAATCCTTTAAAAAAAGAATATGATTTTTATTATAACCGATCTTTAAAGAATATGTTTGTTTCTCCTATTTTCCTTTTTGAAAAGCCACGTGATTTTTTATAAAACTTAAAATTTGTATGATGAAGAAAATTTACTTTTTACTTTCTATTTTATTTTTTACCGCCCAGAGTTTTGCTGCAGATATAACCTGGAATAATACAGTTACAGCCGGCAACTGGAGTACGCCGGCAAACTGGATTGGTGGTATTGCACCTTCCATTACAGATAATGTTTTTTTTGTAAATGCCACCGGGGTAACTGTTACCATTGATGGAACTTTTACTCCAGCCACCATCACTGTTGATGGAGGTTCTCCTGTATTTACAACCATTGCAACAAGAACCTTAGCTGCAGGAAATGGCTTTTCTATTATCAATAATGCAACACTAACTATCACCGGATCTGCCGCACTTACTTTTGCTACCAATGCCGGAGCTTCGCTTGTGCAACTGGGCAGCACATTAGTTTTTACCGGTACAACGCCGGGAGGTTCCAGGCTAAACTGCGTTGCTGGTACAACAATTATTAATGGCACACTCCGTTATAATGTTTTTTCCGGAAATACTTCTGGTATTGTGGGCCTTAGCTTTGGTCCATCATCAGTTTATCAGGTAGATAAAAACGGCGGTACTGTTTCTGCTGCCACTTATGCAAGCACGTCCTTAATTAAACTAACAGGTTCGATTGCCAACGCACCAACTTTTGGTAATGGAGCAAACGTAGTATTTGGCAATATTGAATTTAATTCTTCCACTACATCAGCTGCAATAAATTTAGGCTTTGCCAATGGCAACAGTATTGGGGGCGATTTAAGAATTATTAATTCAAACGGGCAAATCATAAGATTAGCTACAACGCCCCCTAACCCATTCAGCATTGCAGGAAATGTAATTGTAAATGCAGGCACCCTGCAATTGAGTAATAGTCCAACAACAGCAGTAACATTTAATGTTAATGGTAATGTTCAGGTAGATGCAGGAGCCAGTTTAGATTTACAGGGTTCGTCTACCAGCAATATTTTAAATATTAAAGGCAACCTTACTGCTCCCGGCAACATAACAGAAGGAGGCACCAGTACTGCATCTGCAATAGTATTTAACGGAACCAGCGTACAAACGCTGAGCTTTGGAGGTACTATTGTAAATGATGTAAGTTTTAAAATAGATAACCCTGCCGGAGTTAATGTGCTTACCAATTTTACAAGCTCTGCTGCAACAAACGCAAGACTTACCTTAACCAATGGCAACATAAATATGGGCACCAATACATTGTATATTCAAAACCCGGCTACCACAGCTATTGCAGGTGGTGTTGTGGCTTCGCATATTATTGGAAAATTACGCAGGGTTACCAATACTGCAGCAGCAGCATATATATTTCCTGTTTCTGATAATGCAACAGAACTGGCATCTATTAAAGTTTACCCGGTTACAGCAGTTTCAGATTATACCGCACAATTTATACGACCCAATCCATTTGACCGCAATGCTGTAACGCCTCCCATACAAAATGCCGGCAACTACATATGGGATATTGTGCAAAATACAGGAACCGGAGCCGACATAAATTTTGCTTATGGCAGTTTTAATAATGGCGGCATTACAGACCCCACCGCTGTAAAGGGATTATTTTGGAACGGTGCATCATGGAACACCCTGGGCGGAACGGATGGTGGTGGCAGCAGTGTAGATGTTTTTGGCGTTACCGCATTTGGATCATTTTCCCTAGGATCTGAGTTGAATGTTCTGCCCATAAAAATTGTTTATTTTAATGGTATAAAAAATACAGGCTCACATCAACTGCAATGGAAAGTAGTTTGCAGCAACAGCACCGGCGGCACATTTATTTTAGAGCGCAGCAGTGATGGTAAAAATTTTACCGATATTTATGCTGAGTATGCAGATGTAGTGCGTTGCCTGCAACCTTTTAGCAACACAGATAACAATCCCCTGGCAGGTAAAAATTATTACCGCTTAAAAACAACAGATATTGATGGCAGAATTACTTTTAGTAAAACCATTGTTTTGCTAAACAATAAAACCGGGTTTGAAATAATAGGTGTATTACCCAATCCTGTGCAACATGATGGTATGGCTGTTTTAAATATTACCAGCGCACAAAAAGGCAAGATGCAAATTATTATTACAGATGCTAATGGTAAAAAAATGCAAACCCTTACCAGCACTATGGTTGCTGGCAGCAACCAGGTGGCTTTACATGTTGCAAACCTTGCGGCAGGTACTTACCTGGTAACAGGCATTACCAATGATGGAATAAAAACCAGTACCAGGTTTGTAAAAAATTAATTCATCTTTTTTTGATAGTAAAAAGAGGCAGCTGGGCTGCCTCTTTTTTATTAAACGATAATAGATAACTGCAGCCTTAATAGCTTTTACCTTTGGCGAAAGAGTTAATGCCGACTTTACATCATAGAAGTTCCCGTCTGCACCGGCACGTGCAGCAATCTGATTTCTGTAATATTACTTTCGCCAATTTTCCTGTTGCAGAATACTATTATCTTTCTTACCTTTCTTTTACCTAAACTTTTTATTATGAAAAAAATTATTGCAATTGCCCTGGTGGCTTTTTTATTATCCTGCAACAGCAGCGATACCACTGTAAAAAAAGAAGTAAAGCAATACAGCATTCAGCAACTGTACAAAACAAAAAATATAAGTGGTGGGGCTTTTAATAAAGATGAAACTAAAATATTAGTAAACAATAACGAAACCGGTATTTATAATGTTTACGAAATTACCCTGGCCGATACCAGCATGAAAGCACTGACACAGTCTGCTAAAGAATCTTTTTTCAGCAGCGACTATGTACCCGGCACCGATAAATTTATTTACAGCGCAGACCAGGGTGGAAACGAAAATGATCACCTGTACCTCCAAAGCCCCGGCCAGCCCGTAAAAGACCTTACGCCCGGTATTAAAGAAAAAGCTTCGTTTACCGGTTGGGATAAAAACCGTGCAAACCTTTATTACAGCAGCAACAAACGTGATGCAAAATTTTTTGACCTCTATAAAATGGATACTGCCAAGTGGATGCCGGCTTTAATTTATAAAAATGACAGCGGACTTGATGTAAACACCATATCCTACAACGAACAATACTTGCTGCTCACTAAAAGCATCACTACAGATAAAAACGAAATGTACCTGATGGATAATGCTAAAAAAGAAATGAAAAAAATTTCTGCCGATACCGGAGCTGCTGCATATTCTCCTATGGCTTTCGATTTAAATGATTCTTCATTTTATTATACTACCAACGAAGGAAAAGAATTTACTTACCTGGTAAAATATACTATTGCTTCGGGTAATAAAGAAAAACTTTTTGAAACCAACTGGGATGTTGCTTACATGAGCCTGAGCCAGAATGGCAAGTACCGTATTATTGGTATTAATGAAGATGGAAGAAATAAAGTTTTACTGTTTGATCATAAAAGCGGGGAGCAATTAAAATTTCCTGAAATAACAGGAGGCGATGTGCAGGGTGTAAATATTTCTCCCACAGAAAAAAATATGCTGTTGTTTGTAGCCAGCGATAAAAGCCCGGTAAATTTATGGAACTACAATTTTGAAACAGATCAATTAAAACAATTAACCAAAACCTTAAGCGATGAAATAAACCCAGATGATTTGGTGAATGCCCAGGTGGTTAGATTTAAATCTTTTGATGGTGTGGATGTGCCTGCAATTTTTTACAAACCGCTTACCGCATCTAAAGATGCAAAAATTCCTGCATTGGTATGGGTGCATGGCGGCCCCGGCGGCCAATCGAGAGCCGGTTATTCTCAATCCATTCAATATTTTGTAAATCATGGTTATGCAATTTTAGCAGTAAACAACAGGGGCAGCAGCGGCTATGGAAAAACATTTTATAAAATGGATAACCGCAACCATGGCGATAAAGATTTAATGGATTGTGTGTATGGAAAAAAATGGCTGGCA
>JAYVGA010000025.1:0-4249 GCA_043772635.1 Chitinophagaceae bacterium | reverse complement strand
CGATTTTAGCTGAAATCGTTTGAACTATAAAATCAGCTAAAACCCTTATCCAACAATAATTTCAAAGAACTTAAAAATATTTTCTTAGGACGGTAGTGGCCTTTGCCCTTAATACAGAATCCAGCACATAATTATTTTGAATGGTATTATTTTTTACCGTACAGTTTTGCACCCATGATGTTTGATTGGTGCTGCCATAATATAAACCTGCTGTTAGATTATCTCTCAATACATTACTATTAACCGTATGGTAGCCGCTTATACTGTTGGGTTGCTCATTACCTACAGACATACCAGTACCATTATTATATGATTCATTTCCCTGTACCAGCACATTTCTTGAACCATCTAAATAAATACCTGCAGATACGGCTATTGGTGAAATATTTCTATACACCGTATTACTTAATATAAAACCATTTTTAGAATAATTATTAGGGGCAGTAACTGTAAAAGTTGCATCATCTACAATCCACTGATAATTACCAGCAGCCACAATACCAATATTGGCATTATCAAACACCAGGTTGTTTGTAATGGCAAAAGAATCTACATTGCCATTAACCGTAACGGCTTCTGAATAGCCTGGTACATTATTATACACTGTGTTGCTGTCAATAATTACATTTCGTATTGATGTATCTGTTGTACCCAGTATTACTAAAGGATTAAGGTTATCGCTGCCTGTAGGTACTTTTTGTTTGGCAAGGTTTCTTGTCCATGCCATATCATAAATCTCGTTCTTCTTAATAACGATGTTAGAAGATTTGCCACTAACTATAATACCAAACCTTGTATCTTTTATACCAACTGATGGGGGCATATTCTGCGCTGCAGAATCATTGGTCATCTTAGTTAATTTCAATCCCTCTATGCGGATATATTTTGCACTTGAAATTGAAATCAATGCAGAAAATTTTCCGGTAATACTGCTTCCATCTACTATAGCATTTTCGCCAGGATAATTACGGATGGTAAACCACTGGTTGTTAGTACCACGGTTACTGCCAATAAAGATGCCATCGGTTAAAGGTTTGTGTGTACCGGCACGAAGGAAAATAGTAACAGGTGCATTAATTAATTTAGAAGGAGAATAAGTATAATTAATACCTGCTAAATCAGTTGCTTTTTTTATGGTGCGCCAGGGTTTGGCAATGGAGCCACTGCCGGTAGTATCGTTTCCGGTTAAAGCAATATAATAATTAGAAGCAACTGCTGTTACATTGGATGCGATTAAAGCAGTTTGTGTAATGCCGGTATTACCACCAGCATCTTTTACAAACTCTCCCCAGCCGGGTGCAGAGTTTCGCAGTGTATCGTTAGCTACTGTAACATTACTGTTATTAGCCAGATATACGGCATGAATAAAATTGCTGGCATTGTTTACCGTTGGATAACCATACTCTGCGGCAGTATTTGTCCAGCGTAATGTATCAAATGCACAATTTAGTATTTCTATATTTTGAGCACTTTGTACAAAAACCCCATAGCCATTTGTGTTCTTCAGGCTCCTGAACCGCAGCCCCTGGAGCTTCACATATTTTGCACCACTGATAGTAAGTATGCTTGGATAATATGGATTAGTAGCCAGCTTGCTTCCATCAATATACACTTTGCCTTCATCACCTGCATACGGCCTGAGGGTTAAGTATTTTCCATTGGCACCGCCATTACTGCTGCCAATATACAACTGGGTTAAGTAATTGGTGGAATCAATAGTGTAAGTGCCTGCCTTAATATATACAATGGCATCTTTTGTGGTATCCCTTACCCTGTTAATGGCATAATAAATACGGTTCCAGGGGCTGGCCAATGTTCCCGTACCGTTAGTAGTTTTTGAACCATCTACATAATAAGAAATGGATGTTTGTGCTTTTACTGTAGCACAAAAAATAAACAGTAAAAATGTTAAATAAGCAATTTTCTTTTTCATGAAAAAATGTTTTTTGTTAATTAAATAAATGTCAAACTCTGCTATTCAGGCTTTAAGTATATAGGGCTTGATTTTTTAATTTTCATTTTTCTTTTCTGCTGCATAAATTTTTCAGCAAATATTGAGGGCAACAATTAATTGAATTCAAACATATAAAATCATTTTTTGCAAACAGCATGCAAACGCTTGCCTGATTTAAATTTCATGCAAACGCTTGCACAGAAAGCATTTCATGCAAACGTTTTATATTGTATTTGTGAAATTTATACCAGTTGTTATTTGTATTTTTCCAATTCACTTTTTTAAACTACGTTATGCAGCCAAAACAAAACAACCGCAACGCCATTATTATCATCGGCATATTATTTTTTGTATTTGGGTTTGTTACCTGGCTTAACGGGCCATTGATTACTTATGTAAAACTTGCCTTTGGCCTGGATACCGACTCCAAAGCATTTTTAGTAACCACTGCTTTTTACATGGCTTATTTTTTTCTTGCCTTCCCATCTTCGTGGGTGCTTGAAAAAACAGGAATGAAAAAAGGCATGGCAATGGCATTGCTGGTGATGGCACTTGGCACATTTCTTTTTGGCCAGTATGCCACACACAGAAACTACCCTATGTGTTTGCTGGGGTTGTTTATTATCGGCTCTGGTTTATCTTTATTACAAACAGCATCCAACCCATACATCAGCATTATCGGCCCCATAGAAAGTGCGGCGCAGCGTATAAGCATTGTAGGCATTTGTAATAAAGTTGCCGGCATCATCAGCCCCATTGTGTTAAGTGCATTTGTATTAAAAGGTATTACCCAACTGGAAGGGAAAGTAAACGCAGCAACAGACCCGCAGGTAAAGGATGCCATCCTTAGCGAGTTTGCAGCAAAAATTTACACTCCTTATATTATTATGGCAGTGGTGCTGGTATTGCTTGGTTTTTGGATTTTAAAATCGTCTTTGCCGGAAATAAAAGCCGCCGAAGCCAACGTGCAACCTGTGGGCACTGATACACAAAAAGAAAAAAACAGCCTCTTTCAGTTTCCGCATTTATTGCTGGGGGCCATTTGCATATTTTTTTATGTAGGTGTAGAAGTTATGGCGGGCGATGCTATTGGCACTTATGGAAAAGGTTTTGGCATCTCCACCGATTATACAAAATATTTTACATCATTTACTTTAGGCGCCATGTTACTGGGTTATGTAATTGGGTTGTTTACAATACCAAAATACCTGAGTCAGCAAACTGCATTAAAAATATCTGCTATACTCGGGATAGTTTTTGCACTGGCCGCTTATCTTACCAGCGGGTATTTATCGGTAGGCTTTGTTGCGGCACTGGGCTTAGCCAATGCTTTGATGTGGCCCGCTATTTTTCCGCTTGCTATCAGCGGGCTGGGAAAATTTACAGAAAAAGGTTCGGCACTTTTAATAATGGGCATTGCCGGTGGCGCATTAATACCAAAAGCCTTTGCAAGTTTAAAAGAGGTTTACAATTTTCAATTGGTATTCTTTGCTTTGATGGTGCCCTGCTATCTCTATATACTTTACTATTCTATTTGGGGATACAAAGCGGGTAAGGCAATTTCATCTGCACCAATGGAAAGGCTGTAATCTTCAATGTGTCTTTACTTTGCAAATAAAAATGAACGCAATAAAAAAACCTCATATTTCTATGAGGTTTCTGTGGGAGTTGATCCCGATCTTTTAGCGGGAAACCGCCGACCCCCCCCGATTAAAGATCGGGATGCTTTAAACTAGCAGAGTTTCCCTTACAAATCAGTGCTACAATTTTTTTTCTGCTTTTCCAACTTTTTATTTCCCTTTCCCTTGCATATGCCAACTCTTTAGTTTTATATTCTTCAAAATATTCCAATACCCAATCTCCTTTACCTACAGTAAAACCTTTATGATCCGAATTATGTTTGCGTAGACGTTCCTGAAGTTTGTCAGCAGTGTAGCCTGGATAATATTTGTCTAAAGTGCGGGAAAAAAGTATATACATGAAGTACATGTGAGAAAGTTTTGTAAAACAAAAAAACCTCATATTTCTATGAGGCTCTTAGTGGGAGTTGACGGGTTCGAACCGCCGACCCTCTGCTTGTAAGAAGGATAAAATTCTTTATTGATCTTAACTTAGTTTAACTGATTTTAACTTAAAGTATTCATTTTCAATTTGTTGCATGATTATTGCTTTTTGATCTTAATGGCGTTCAAGTGCCGTTTAACTATGATTTGTTTGCAAATTGTTTGCAAATGTTTGAAGGGAAAGATTTTGTGAAATTGAAAAATTATCAGTTATGTCAACAACATTAAGCAT
>JAYVGA010000024.1:0-12834 GCA_043772635.1 Chitinophagaceae bacterium | reverse complement strand
CATGGCAAAAAATATAAGCCAGGGTAATTGGGGTATGGCATTGCTGGATGCAGGCTTTTTAGCGCTGGATGTAGTGGGTGTAGCAGCTGCTCCGTTTACAGGTGGTGCTTCTCTTGCAGGATCTACAGCAGTAAAAATTACTGCAAGACAGGCTATAAAAGCCGGTGCAAAACAAGTAGCAAAAAAGTTAAGTAAAGAAGCATTGGAGGCGGGTGCAAAACAAACTGCAGAAATGCTGAGTAAAGCTTCTTTAAAAAGATTAACAGGTGGCCGCTTATGTGTGTTTGCCTGTTTCCCTGCAGGCACACAGGTAGCAACAAAAGATGGTTTAAAAAATATAGAAGATATAAGAATGGGGGATGAAGTGTGGGCATATGATGAACACACAGGTGAGATTGGATTAAAACCTGTAACCAATTCTTTTGAGCGGCAGGCTAATATTTTAGTAAAAATAGAAATAGCAGGAGAAACCATTACTGCTACTCCGGAACATCCTTTTTATGCTAATGGACATTGGAAAGAAGCAGGCCTGCTACAAACCGGCGACAACATTATGCTCTTTAGCGGCAGGCTGGTAAAAGTAGATGAAGTAAAATATGAAGGCGCTCATGCTCCCGTAGAAATTAGTGAAGATATTTTTGAAGATATTACTGAAGGCTATGACGAACCACAAAAAGTGTATAATTTTGAAGTAGAAGGATGGCATACTTATTTTGTAGGATGGTTGAAAGTTCTGGTGCATAATGCGGGGGACATCTGTGCAAAAGAAATAGTAGATAAGTTCAGACGCAGCATGAGTGAAAGAAAAAAAGCTTTACTGCGTGATGCTGCGGATCCTAATAGCGGGCTAAGTAAAAAAGCCCGGGAACAAATTGAAAAAGCAAAAGGCAATAAAGTGCCAGGCGGACATGAAGTGTCGCATGAAATTCCACTTTATACTGCAAAGACACCTGCCGGAAAGAGAAGTCTTGATAAAGCAGGAAATATGAAAACACAGCAAAAAGCTACGCATAGAAAAAGACATAAAAAATGTGGAGATCAGTTTCATGAATATGGATCGGCCAGTAGCCCTAAGCCCGAAAAAATAATTGACTAATGTTCAATAAAATATCAACCTAATGGATATAACAACTCTAAATGAACTTTATCAAAACTTAAAAAAATCTAAAGATCCTTACGATGTGATCTTTGATTTTAAGGCGGTATTACTATCTTCTGATCAGCCTGATTTTCTTGAATTTCATTATAATATTATCCAGGACAAATCACTTTCTGAAAATGTAAGAAGCAATATAAAATCATTTTTCTTTTCCGAAGCAGGCAACAAACGAAATAAAGAGACCGTGGCAAATTTTCTATATAATAAATATCGGCAGGGCATTGAGGATATTACTTTGCGTGCAGATGTTATTCAACTTTTAGGAAACCTTCGCAGTACATATGCCAGGGAGGTTGCTTTAGAAAACATAACTATCCGCAAAGGAGATTTACGCTACAGAAGTATTATTGTTTTGGGATGGGTAGGCGATAAAAACGACCTGGAAATATTAAATGACCGGTTATTAAATGATCCCGATCCGCAACTGAGAGGTTATGCTGCCACAGCCATGCGGCAAATCTGGTTCAATCATCCTAAAACAAAAGATGCTATTTTAAAGTATCTGAAAATTGCCATAGAGCAGGAAGAAGATGAAAAAGCTTTGGAAGGAATAATAATAACTACACAGGAATTACTGAAGAAAAAATTGGGTTTAAAAGAAACCAAGTATGGAGATGTAAGCGGCGATATGATTGTTTCAAAAACTAAAACGGCTGCAGCCCTTGAAAACTATTAAAAGAAATGGATACAATAACTGCAAATAAAATATTTTATTACGATGATGAATCAGAAAATCTGCTGGAGGAAGCCGATGCAGAAGAAACATCATTAGAAGAAGTAACAGATGAAGTTTTTAACCTGGATGATGATGACGTTTCTTATGTGGGAATTATTGCTTCAGGGATAAAATATAAAATAAAAAGTGATGATTACGATTCTTATAAAATTTACCAGTTTGATGAACCTGGAAATGAATATATATTGGCAGAAATGGGAGATTGGGAAAAATGCAAATTATTTTTGACAAAGCTTTTCCATATAAATTTAATATAATTTTCGCCTGGCCAATTTAATTTAAAATTCACAATGGTAATCCCCTCTCCTTAGCACCATTTCTTATAAATGCATCTGCAGCTGTTCTTCCATCTTCACAAATTTCATTAATGGGTTTACCAAAGCGTTTCGTAAGTGGATGAGTATTATCAACCGTGTAGGAATAACCATCAGATGATGTAATGGTTAATTCTTTTGGTTGTGGAATGCAGGATTTATCGCCGGTTATGGTGGCTCTTTTTGGGTCACTTATATAATCTCCGCCAATACCACCATGAGAAGTATAAAAGTTTTTTGCAGTAAGCTCCACACCGGGCCCGGCTTTAATAGATGAATGACCAAAAGTGCCACGGGAATTCATTTCATCATTTCGCATGGCATGATACGCATATTTTACATTTTCTATTACCGTACTGTTCAGGCATTGGTTTCTATCCACAGAATCGTAAAGACCCATAAAGTAAACAGTAACGATGGGGCTAAGCATTTTTGCAAGCACAGTGGTGGCAAGGCAGCCCCTGCTGTGGCCAATTAAAATTATTTTTACATCATCAATGGTTAAAGATTGCTGTTTCATTGATGCATCTACTCTTGCCGGAACTTTTAGCGGGCTGTGTATATTACCGGCATATCTTCCTTCTGCATACATCTGCTGGTAATATTCCGATTGCTTACAAATATTTACATCAAACATTTCCAGCGGCCGCATTTTATTTATAGACATAGATGGAAATTTTCTTCTCAAACTGCCTGTTAAAAAATCCAGTGCCTGTTGTGCAATTCTTTCCGACTCGCCGTCAAACACCACTTCCGATGTGCCATGGTACCATTGCTTATTAATACCAACTGCAGTACCGCCTTTAAAATCACGGATAAATTTATAGGTATGGCTGTTGCTGCCATCGGGCTTAAGACATGCCCTGGAGCTGGTTCCATCAATTCCTACAACAATATAATCTGCCTGATTTCTTAGATGTGCGGTGGTATCTGACATAGGAAATAATTTTACAGAATAACAGCAATTTTTACACCAGATTTAAAAAAATGAGTTTTATTAAGGCATATAAATTATTGGCTAAAAAAAATTTTTTAAAAAACTATAATGGACAGTATAATTACTAATATTTTATTTTTTTTACCTGCACAAATAAATTTTACCAGGCTTATAACCTGTTTAAATTTAGATCAACTACTTGCCGCTGAATTTTATGAAAAAATAGATGCCGCAGATTCGCAGATTGTATCTGCGGATTTGTGGCAAAAAAATAAATATTAAGCAGCAAAGCTGCTAATCTAAAATTCTATTTTAACCCGCTATCTAATGCTTTAAAATAATTGCAGTAACTATAATAAGCGGCATTTGTACTTTCGGATGAAACAAATTGCTGATGCAGAGTTTTAGCGCCATTACCCGCAATTGTAAATGACTTTTATTTTGTATTCTTTTAATTTATTACTAAAAAAAAACAACATTCTTTCAAAGAAAAATATTTTAGCCAGTCTTAAACTAACCTACAGGCGGCTCCTCTGGAGCCGGAAAATCCATTACGGCCAGGGCTATAAACAGGATGCCCCCCTGGAGCAATAAAAGCCAGTGTTCAAAGTAAAGGAGGGTAAATTATTCCGGTAAAAAAACTATGGGAATAACAAAATTTATTTCGTTTTACAGGCTCCGGAGGAGCAGCCTGTTTATAGAAATATCATAATAACGATTCCCCGGCTCCTGAGGAGCCACCTGTGCTGATTTTAATGCAACGATATTATCAGAATAGTTCATAGGCTATTCTATGATAAATGGCATTTGTACTTTCGGATGAACATTTTGTTGATGCAGAGTTTTAGGTCCATTATCCGCAATTATTTATGACTTTTCATTATACTTAATATTTTATGCCGAATTTCTTCCTGCATTTATAATTCCAAAAGAAGAACGCATTACGAGCTTTTCAAAAATTTCTTTAAGCGGATCAGTTACCAGTTTTTCCTGGGCATCTCTTATGGTTGCAATAGCAAACTGCTGTATGGTTACCAGCGGCAGCACAATACGTTCCCGCATGGCAATAGACAACTGCTCTACCGGGTAATCTGCCATCAGTTCTGTTTTGCCCGACAACAAAAAAATGTATTTTTTTGTCAGCTCAAATTCATCATAAATCATACGCCACAGTTCGCCGTATTTTTCATGGTCGCATAAATATTGTGTAAGCGGAAAATAACATTTTTTCATAGCCATCTCACAATTATCTATAAGGGTTTTAAAAAACAGCGACTCCCGGTACAATGATTTTAATGCGGCCATTTTTCCTTCTTTATCTGCAGCCTGCAATGCAGCACCAACGCCATAATAACCGGTAACATTTTGTTTTAGCTGGCTCCACGAACCTACAAAGGGGACGGCCCGCAAATCTTTAAGCGATAATTTTCCAGAAGCAGACCGGCTGGATGGCCTGCTGCCAATATTGGTTTCATTGTAAAATTTTAGAGGGCTTACATGCGATAAATAATCAATAAAACAAGGATGATTTTTTAAGCTGTTGTAAGCTTTAAAACTCTCACCGGCAAGTTGCATTAAAAGTACTTCTTCATTTTTTTCTAGAGTAATATGCCGGTTGCTGAAGAGCTCATTGGATATACCGGCATGTATGAGTTGTTCTATATTATACTGCGCAGCATCAATGGTTCCAAAATTACTGCTCACGGTTTGTCCCTGCACAGTAATCTGTATTTCTTTATTAGAAATATTTTTTCCCATAGAAGCATAAAACTGGTGTGTTTTACCGCCACCCCGGGCCGGAGGTCCGCCACGGCCATCAAAAAACACTACATCAATATCATAACTTTTCGAAACAGCAGAAAGAGCTTCTTTTGCTTTGTAAATACTCCAGTTGGCCATCAGGTATCCGCCATCTTTTGTACCATCACTAAAGCCCAGCATGATAGTTTGTTTTTTATTTCTGTGTTTAAGATGATTTAAGTACACTTCATTTTCGTACAAACTTTTCATTATACCATCAGCCCGCTGCAGGTCATCCACAGTTTCAAATAATGGTACAATATCAATATCCATTTTGGTTTTACTCCAGCCGCATAAAACAAACAGGCCGTACACTTCCAGTACATTTAATGCACTGTTGCATTGGCTTATAATGTAGCGGTTACAACCGTTTTCGCCATTATACTGCTGTATGGTTTTTATACTTTTAATACAGTTAATGGTATCGGTTACCAGGGCATCTTCAAAAATATCTTCTGTTATAACAGTTGTACCTGTGCTCAGAAAATTAATTTTTTCTTCGTCACTCCAGGTAGCATAACCAGGTGCCGCCAGCTTGCTGCTGCTGGCTAAATACTGCAGCACTTTATGGTGCACCGAGCTCTCCTGCCTTATATCCAGCGAAGCAAAGTGCAAACCAAATATTCCTACCCTGTTTATTAAATTATCTACCAAGTGAGCAAACAAACCATTGTGCCGGTGAACAAGGATATTTTTTATTTCGTAAAGTGAATGTTGAATTTCGGTTTTTGTAAGTGGTGTGCGCTGACCGGGTATAAAAATATTTTCGTATAATTTTTTTTCCAGTTCATTAAGGATGGGATCTATGCCTTTAAATGTAAGCCTGCGTTTTAGTTTACGGATATCCAGGTAATAACATTTTATAATACTTCCTCTTAATGCATCTGCCACTTTAAGTGTAGTGGCAGTATCTACAAAAGGATTTCCATCCCTGTCGCCACCGGGCCAAAAACCCATATTTATAATACTGTTATTTTCGGGCAGTGCATAGGGAAACTGGTTTTGCATAAAAGAAACAATCCTTCCGGAAGCTGCATAAAAAACATTTTCCAGGTACCAGATTAAACTTACAGCCTCGTCGTATGGAGTAGGTTTTTGTTTTTTTAAAAAAGGCGTTTTGCCCAGCTGCTGCAGGTAAATATTTATAAGTCCCGAATCGTTATTAGCCATGGCTCTGGACAGATCGTTAATAATACCCAGCACCTGCCCCGGATAAAACTGGGTAGGGTGTGCAGTAAGCACCAGCCTTACAGAAAACTGTTTTAATTTTTCAACAAGCGCCTCCCCTTTTTTTTGCTGTTGAATTTGTAACGCCAGTTGTTTAAGTGTGCCTGCGCCGGTGGTGTCATGTACTTCATTAAATGCTGCATCTTCCAGGGCATCAAACAATACTACCTGCCGCTCTATAAATTGTATAAAACGAAACAAAAGATCCAGCTGCTCTTCTCTTGTTTTAAAATTGGTATGCCTGGTAAAAAAATTTTCGATAATAGCTACGGGGCTGAGATTTTTTTTATAGCCTTCCTCGCAGTTATCCAGCAGCAGAGAAAGGAGGATGCCTGTTTTTTCTATACGGTGAAAAGGCAGGCCTGTAAACAAACTGTTGTACAACTGAAATTTTATACCTACATCATTTTTAAACTGCCGCAAACCACTTAACGGATATTCGCTCATGAGTTATTTTTATTTTTTTATGAGAATAAAGGCAGCAACCGGACTTTAAAAATACTGTAAAAAAATCAGCTGGCACTATTTAGGTTTATTGTAAATAATAAAAACTGCAGGCACGGCTCTCTGCAGGCCTTTATCGCTGGGCTCGATGGTTTCTTTTCCGTTTATAAGCATGCAACTGCTTCCACCACCATCAAGGTTTAAAGCCTCCACACATCCAAGCTGCAGCATAAGCTGTGCAGCCTGTACAAGGCTGGCGCCTTCTGCCACAGCGGGGTTTCGGCCCTCAATAACCATTACTATCAATTTATTATCTTTTGTATATCCCATTAAAGTGCGTGGGTGCTTATCATTAATGGCATCACCTGCAAATTTTAATTCTTCATTATTGGTAATTTTAATTTGCCCGTTTTGAACCAATACAGGGCCGCCACCTACGGCAGTTTGCATTTTCCATTTTTTAAAGATGGGTTTAAACCCTGCAGAACTAATAATATTCCTGGAAGGAATTGAATAACTATATTCCATGGATTTTACATTTTCACCAAACATTTTTTCTGTTGAATCTTTTATGGAAGGAATAGCATATTGAGATGCATAGGATGTAGCTTCAGAAGAATCTGTGTATGTCCACGCTACATCTGCTTTTCTTTTTTTAGATATTCCTATCGCACCTGCAAATGGATGTTTAAAAGTAAAAGTATCTTTTCCTCTTTGTGGTATAGTATGAATATTATAACCCACAAGCCTGCCTTCTTTAATAACCAGATTTAAGTTTTGATTTGTAGCAAAAGAAAAAAATGTACTGTTTACCACCAGTAAAGGTTTGTTGTTTTTTTCAAAAAACTGTGCAGGGGTTAATCTCCTTTTAGAGGTAGTATCTGTAGTAAATTTTAATTTTTTATTTTTAATATCTGCTATAGCATAAAAAGCCTTAAATGGTTTCCCTTCTAAAGAATCTGTTGTGGTAAACACATTAAACCCGCCGGGCAATGGCGCATAAGCTGTATTTGCATCTATCCATTTAACCTGAGCATTAATATTATTGCAAAAGAATAATAATGTAAACAATAAAATTTTATACATTAAAAACTGAAGAGTGTGCATGAAATATTAAAGATTTTAAAAAAAATTATGCATTATTATAAAGCCTTTGCATAACAGCAAAGGCTTATTTTTATTTTTTCGGTGCATTGAAACACCTTAACCTAATTTGCAAATCCAATCATTGAACATTGAACATTGAACATTGAACATTGAACATTGAACATTGAACATTGAACATTGAACATTTCTCTACTCACCATTCACCAATGCCCTCTCCTCCTCCCATTTCCCCCTGCCCCATCCTGCTACTACATGTTTTTCGCTATGATAAGATGAGCGCACAAGTGGGCCACTCTCTACATAATCCAGTCCTATCCTGTAGCCAATTTCCCTGTATTCTGCAAACTCATCTGGGTGCACAAAGCGTTGCACAGCCAGGTGTTTTTTTGAGGGCTGAAGGTATTGCCCGATAGTTACCACATCTACCCCATTATTATACAAATCTTTTAATGTTTGTACTACTTCTTCTTTTTCTTCGCCCAGGCCAAGCATTATTCCACTCTTGGTTCTCATTCCCCCGTCTTTTAAAATTTTAAGCGTTTCCATACTTTGCCAGTATTGTGCCTGTATGCGTACCTGCCGGGTAAGCCTTTCTGTTGTTTCAATATTATGGCTCACCACATCGGGTGCAGCATCAATTATCCGCTGCACATTTTCCTGTTTATTTCTGCCTTTAAAATCCGGTATCAAAGTTTCTAAAGTGGTATCGGGGTTTAATGCTTTTACCGCTTTAATGGTATTGTGCCATATTATGCTGCCACCATCTTTAAGTTCATCCCTGTCTACAGATGTAATAACAGCATGTTTTACTCTCATCAGGTTAATAGCTTCTGCTACCCGTTGCGGTTCGTCCCAGTCCACCTCTAGCGGGCGGCCTGTGGCCACAGCACAAAATCCACAACTGCGGGTACATATATTTCCAAGAATCATAAAGGTGGCTGTACCAGCACCCCAGCATTCGCCCATATTTGGGCAGTTGCCGCTTTCGCAAATGGTATGTAATTTATGGGTATCTACCAAGCTTCTTACATGTTTGTATTCCTGTCCTATAGGAAGTTTTACCCGCAGCCAATCTGGTTTTTTAATTGTGGTAGGTTGTTGTTCGTCTATCGCCGGTGCACATGCCATTATGTAAAATTATTGTGTTGATGTGTTGCTTAATTATTCTTGTGTGAGCCAAATAAAATCTTTTCTTTATTATACTATTATTTTATCACAACTGCTGCAAAGCAGCATTCGCTTAGCCATTTTAAATATTGATGATGGTATAAAAACCGAAGTTATGCAAAACTTATTTTCTTCTTCCAAACACAATGGCTACATAGGCTGATAAAAAAAATTGTTTTTGTTTTATATAAATCATCTGCGGAATTTTTTTACTGTAAAACTCAGCAGCCAGGCCTACTTCCAGGGCACTTACCATTTCATTATATTTTCCATAATCAAACCTAAGTGCTGGTTTGATGTATAAACCGGGTGTAACTTTTAAGTTGCTCCATCCTTTTCCAAAACCAGGGCCGCTTATGTGTGAGCTTTTATCCAGAAAATAACTGCTGTCTGCAGATTCATATCCTACTGCCACTCTTTCTCCCTGCTTTTCTACATCTATTAAATAAGGCCGGAGCAGGCCCAAAGCTACACCAGCACCTAAGTTTCCGGTTACGCTTACCCCATTTTTATTTCCTTTATTACCTAAAAGATATTGCATCTGCACGCCCAGTTTTACCGGGTAAAAAAAGTTTATTTTACCAAAAATAACTGGAGAAGTATTGGAGAATACCTGCTCTTTTTCTTCCTTTACATGTTTTCTTTCTGCAAGTTCAAACTGAAACAATAACGCCTTTCGTACAGACCGGGCACGGCCTATTTCTAAAAATGCCCCGTAACCATCAGACGTAAGCTTGCCTCCATACACTGTATGTTTTTTATAAGTTATCACACCTTCTTCTTCCAGTTTACTCATGGCAGCAATGCGCTCCACTCTTGCTTCTTTTTTAGTTTTCTTTTTTGATGGATCCTGCTGTGCAAAAACATTGGTTATACAAATGCATACAACGGGTATTAAAAATAATTTCTTCATGTATTCTTTTTACTTAAGTAAATTTATGCAAAAATAAGATGCATTGCTTTATGTTAGATTCTATTTACTATTTAAGTGCTGCAATTAACAAATAACTTTTAAATAAACCATATGACAGCTTCTGTAATTTATAAAGGCCATTTGAGATGCGAATGTACACACTTGCAAAGTGGTACCATTATAGAAACAGATGCACCTACAGATAACCGTGGAAAAGGAGAAAGGTTTAGTCCTACAGATACGGTTTGTGTAGCATTGGCCACCTGCATGATAACCACTATTGGCATAAGGGCTATGGATATGCAGGTAGATCTTAGCGGTACCCGGCTGGATGTAACCAAACATATGCTGAGCGATCCCCGCAGAATAGGTAAAATTGAAGTGACGCTTCATTTTGAAAATATTGCTGTGGCCGAAAAAGACCGGAGCATCCTGCAAAAAATTGGCGACAACTGCCCCGTGATGAAAAGCCTGCATCCAGATTTGGAAGTAGTAACGGAATATGTTTGGGAGTGAGAAAAGGTTTGAGGAGTTTCAAAGGTTTAAAACGTTCCTAAGGTTTGAGAGGTTTGAGAAGTTTCAAAGGTTTAAGAGGTTCATAAATTAAATAGGCTTCCTTTACAGGAAGCCTATTATTTTATACAAATTAATTAATGCTGATTATTGTGGAAATAAAACCTGGTCTATTTTATGCAAAACCCCATTTACATAATGCTGATCGCTGGAACCGCCGGGGAATGGATTGATAATTAAATTAGCTGCAGTAGGATTAATTACTCCCTTTACTGTAGCAGCGCTTACAAACGGGCCGGTAAATGTTGCCTGAACTGATAAACCCGGGTGGCTTGGAACAGCACTATTTAATAAAGTGAAAACGCTGGTAGCTGTTGAAGGCAGATTTACCGAGAAAGTTCTAACACTCAGTAAATGATAAAATAATATTCCCTTTACCGATTGTGCAGTTAAAAAAGGAAATAATGCAGGATTCTGAAAAACAGCAGGGCTGGAAACACGTGCTCTTGTACTGTCAGGAGCATTGGCATCTGCATAAGCAGTGGCAATTGCATCTGCCATTGCCGGTGTGGCTCCTCCGGCAATTGCCTGGGCATAAGCACCCTGGTACAGCAAACCACGAACTATAGGAAAAGCACGTACATAAAGTGCATTTTTAAATGCCTGGTTGGTAGGGGCAAAAAGGGTAAAGTTTGCTCCCAATGCAATACCCTGGTTTCCTAAAAAATATTGCAGAGAACTGGTACTGGTGGCAGTAGCTCCACTATCTGCCCGCTGAACTGCAGCATATAAAAAAGTAAGACCTGTATCGGCAGCTACTCTTTGCAACAGTAATTGAGACGGAGGAACAGATACTGCCGCAATCCTGTGTATTACACCATTTGCTGCAAGCATATCTGGTGCTATTACTGGAATATTATTTTTCCATGCGCCATTTGTGCGGCGGCTGATATAAGCATCCAGTCTTGCAAAAGGACTTAAAGCAGAAGCAGGATTAAATAATGTTGGATAAGGAAAATTAGGAAAGCTGGTAGGAATATTTGCCGCAGGCACAGCCTGTGGAATAATATGATACATCACCAATGTATCTGCCTGGCCTGTTCTTAAAACACCATTAATAAAACCCACATAGGCTGCTTCTGGAGAACCCGCCGGAATTAATCCTCCGGTTGCGGCTGTAATAAAAGTTCTGATGGCATTGTTATCTGGCGAAAAAATAGTGAATGATCTGGATTTATCATTTAGCAATGTGAGTTTACCTGCCCTGGCAAGCACTTTATAAAAAAGAGAATCATTGGTGCTTTTGGACAGCGTATCACCCAATGCTCTTAAACTGGAAATTGCCGGTACAACAGGCGTTGCACCAATTTGCTCTACATCTTTATTGCATGCAGTTAAAAGCATAATGGCTGTTGCCAAAATGATGCTGCCTGTTTTAAAATTATTTTTAATTGCTATCATTTTTAAAAAATTTAGTATGAATAATATTCACCTGGTTATTAATTAATAAATATTATAACCAAAACTTACATAATACAATCCGCCTACATAAGAGTTACCCACTGCATTGTAATAATATTGATTCAAGAGATTGTTTGCACCGAATTTTAAAACTGATTTTGTTGAAGGCAGTTTATAACTGATTTGTGCATCTACTGTTTGAACCGATGGAAGATTTCCATTTGCTAAATCAGACTGGTAATAAAATCCATCCTGCCATCTGTAAGCTACATTAAACCCTACACGTTTGTCTTTGCAAAAACCGCTGTTACCAAAAGAAGCATTAAGTTTATACTTTGGCGAGTTAAATGATGTAACAAGATTTGCAGGGATGTTAGTAAGATTATCCGAAGCAAAATTCATACTTATGGTAAAGTTTGCAGGCAATCTGTAATCGAACCCTAAACCAAAACCATAGGTCTTAATTTTTTCAGGAGAGTTTATAGGCACTGAATATATCTGGCCGGTATCTGCATCTGCAGGGGAAATGGGACTGCCACTTTTAGACTGTGCTACTACAATACGGCCGGTAAAATCGGTATAATTACCTAAATAACCATACATATCTATCAGCAATTTTGAATCGGCAAGAAGACCCTTATATCCTAACTCAAATGAAGATAATGCTTCTGGTTTTTGTGCAGGATATTTCCATTGAGCAATCTTTCCGTTCTTTAAAGAGTCTCTGTAATACACAGGATTGCTATCAAACTTAAAATGTTTTACAAAATCGCTGTTACCACCAATTAGTTTATAAGAAACCAAATCAAGATTAATATATTGCTGTTGTGTAGATGGGAAACGGTAAGCAGTTTGATAAGATAATCTTATATTATTATTTGGAGCAACTTTTAATAAAGCTGTTACCCTTGGAGTAAAGCGCCCGTCAAAATTTTCGTTTTTATCATACCTGCCCGATGCACTTAGTTTAAGTTTATCTGTAATATTTCTTGAAGCCTGGATAAATGCACCAAACTCTTTAATGCCTAAGGGGCCCAAAGAATCTGCAAACAACGT
>JAYVGA010000023.1:0-6175 GCA_043772635.1 Chitinophagaceae bacterium | reverse complement strand
CCCTTGGCGAAATATTTGCGAAAAACTTTACCGGTAAAAAAATGATGTACTATTAAAAAAATATTTCTTAAACCATTATTCAATAAAAGCATATTGCGTGGGGCAACTAATAAAATGCGATGAATAATATAAACGATTCTCAAAAAGATTCTTTAATTCTTTATACGTTCTGGCATTTACTTTTTCTTAAATAATAAAACTTGCATTATGAAAAAAAAATTCACCAATCTCAATTATTACATTCCAAAATATTTTTTACCGGGTTTAAAAATACTCTGCTGCTTTATTACTTTGCTCATGCTGCAGGGTTCTGTTACAGCACAGGAAACCCCTGCTGCTAAAAACATTTCCGGAAAAATAATTACCTCCACCGGCGAACCACTTATTGGTGTTACGGTGGGTGTACAAAACAGCAAGACCAAAACTCAAACAGATGCCAATGGTAACTTTAGCATAAGCGCAGCAGAAAATGCCATACTGGAAATTAGCTATGTGGGATATAAAAAACAGGAACTGCCTGTAGCGGGAAGAAACCAGTTGTCTGTTACATTAGATGCAGATGCAAACACCATGAACGAAGTGGTGGTGGTGGGTTACAGCAGTCAGAAGAAAGCCTCCGTAAGCGGGGCTGTAGCTACAGTAGATATGAAAGATCTTGCAAAAACAAGAATTGCAGATGTGGCACAGGCCCTGCAGGGACAGGTAGCAGGCGTTTTTGTCTCGGCCAATACCGGTGCTCCCGGTGATGGAATTAAAATCCGCATAAGAGGAGAAGGCACATTGGGAAATAATGATGTACTCTATGTGGTAGATGGAGTACCTACCCGTGATATTTCTTTTTTGAGTATGCCGGATGTAAAATCTATGACGGTTTTAAAAGATGCTGCGGCTGGTGCCATTTATGGTTCAAGAGCTGCGGGTGGTGTAGTTTTAATTACTACCAACAGCGGACAAAAAGGAAAAATGAGTGTTGATGTAGATTATTTTACCGGCTTTTACAGGGCCACTAATCTTCCTAAAATGTTGAATGCTGATCAGTATTTAACGGTGAAAGATATTGCCTGGCACAATACACTGGGTAATGCAGCTTCTGCCACTAGTCCTTATAAAGCAGACAGGAGCAGAACTGATCTTGCAAATACAGATTGGCTGGATGAATTGTTTACTGCAGGCAAATCTCAAAGCATGCAGGTGTCTGCCAGCGGTGGTTCAGAGAGTGTGCAGTATTTATTATCAGCCGGATATTTTGGTCAGGATGGTATTGTGGTAGAGGATAATGATAAATATGAGCGCTTTAATTTCAGGGCTAATATTAATGCAAATATTTCTGATAGATTTAAAGTAGGAACAAATTTGCAGATGAGTTATTCTAAACAGGATAAATTATCATCAAGCGGCGATGCGCCTGGTGTTATACGCCATGCATTATTGCGTCCGCCGGTTTTATCTGTTTATAAATCTGTTACCGACCCTACATGGTCTGCATCCAATCCATATACCGACTTACCTTTTTATACCGGCAGTAATAATGGCTGGCTTGAGCGTTATGAATTTGCTTCAAACCCCATAGCCATTGTACATTTTACAAATGATAAAAGAAATACTTATCAAACATTTGGAAATGTGTATGGCGAATATGCTTTCTTACACGACAAATCTTTAAGATTTAAAAGCAATCTTGGTGTAGATATCAGCTTTGCACATAACAAAAATTTTGGAGAAAATTTTGGAGACCCTAACATCAGCGATTCTGCTAACCAGTACTTTGGTTTGGGGCGAAACAACAGGCCAAATTTTTTAGATGAAAACAGGGGCGAAACGATGACTTTTACTTTTAGCAATACTTTAAACTATTTAAAAACCCTCAGGGAAAAACACAGCATTAATGTTTTAGTGGGTACCGAAACCATCAGCAGCAAAGCTTCAGGAATTGGTGGCAGCAGGCAAAATTTTGATAATGTTTCTGCACCCTTCCGGTATCTTGATTATGGCGGTGCAGGCAGCGCTACCACACCGTATCCTTATAATGCAGGCTCAGCCAGCAGTTGGTACCTGTTGTCTTTTTTTAGTTCTGCCACTTACGGATATGCCAATAAATATTTTGCCACGGCTACAATAAGGGCCGATGCTTCTTCCCGTTTTGGGCCCAATAATAAATGGGGATATTTTCCTTCTGTATCTGCAGGCTGGATAATTTCAAAAGAAGATTTTATGAAAGATATCAACTGGGTCTCTAATTTAAAACTAAGGGCAAGCTGGGGCAAATCGGGCAACCAGGAAATACCGGATCATGCTTACGAAACCCTTGTTACAAAAGTGGGTGGTGTGGTTAATATTATCCGCTATGGCAACCCCGATATAAAATGGGAAACCACTACACAAACCAACTACGGTCTTGATTTAAGCGTTTTAAAAAATAAACTTACCCTATCTGCAGATTATTTCATAAAAAATACCAACGATATTTTATTATCTGTAGGCCTGCCTGCAGTTTCTGTAGGGGTAATAGAAAGAACTTTTGTAAATGCAGGAGAAGTGAGCAATAAAGGATTTGAACTGGGCATTAATTATCAGAACAACGACAATGCATTTAAATACAGTGTTAATGCAAATATTGCTACGCTTACAAACAGGGTAAATAAACTGCAAACTTTTGTAAAGAACATCATTGATGAAGGCAGCCGTACCAAAACCCAGGTGGGCCAGCCTATCAGCTCTTACTACGGGCTTGTGTTTGATGGTATTTATCAAAACAATGCAGAAATTACCACACAGTTATTTTCAAATACAAATGGTGTTCAGCCTGGTGACATAAGGTTTAAAGATTTAAATAAAGATGGCCAGATAAATGCAGATGACCGGGATTTTATTGGTAATCCTATTCCAAAAACAACTTATGGTTTTTCTTTTTCTTCAGAATACAAACATTTTGATTTCTCCTTTTTACTACAGGGCGTACAGGGTGTAGACCGTTACAACGATCTTAAACAAATAATAAACTACGATAGCCGCCCATTTAATTCTATGGTATCTGTATTAGACAGCTGGCATGGAGAAGGCACCAGCAATACCATACCAAGGTTAACTTTTAATAATAATGGCGGCGGCTTTGTCAGCAGTGTTTTTGTAGAAGATGCTTCTTATTTAAGATTAAAAAATATTGAAGTGGGTTACACTTTTGATACTAAAAAGATGGGACTAAAAAATCTACGTCTTTTTGCATCGGGCCAAAATGTTTTTACCAGTACAAAATATACCGGTTTAGATCCTGAGTCTACTTCATTAATTGATAAAGGAACTTACCCGCAATCCACCTCATTTATTCTGGGCGCAAAAATTAAATTATAAAAAACATTTTTAAAAATATTAATTATGAAAAAGATATTAATAACAGGGCTCATTATTTCGGTTGCATTTATTGCGGGTTGTAAAAAACAACTTACCACAGATGCTACGGGTTTAACCACCATAGACCAGGTAAATGCTGCACCCACGCTAAGCACAGTAGAAACAGCGGTTAGCTCTTCGTATCAGTTGCTCAGCAGCAGGCTTAATATACTTGCAGAATGGGATTGGGGCGGAGGACTGGTGTTTCAAAACGATTATGTAGTTCAGGACATTGCTTCTGATGATATGGAAAAAAAATGGAGTCCGGATGGTGATCAGCCCTGGATGGATGAAATTAACAACTTTACATTTACCTCTACCAATGGCGGCCCCAATGGTTTATGGAAATACGATTACGAAGGAATAAAAAGAATTAATCTTGCTATTAGTTTTTTAACCAAGGCCGACCTGGAAACCATTACTGGTATCTCTGCAGCAAGAAAAAATCAATTACTTGGCGAAGCCTATTTTTTAAGGTCTTATTATTATTTTTCTTTGGTAACCAATTTTGGCGATGTGCCTTTAATTACAGCACCGGTTAAAACTTACCAGGAAGCTTTTGAAGTAGCAGTACGTGCTGATAAAGCCCTGGTATGGGATAAAATAAAAGCAGATCTTGCAGCAGCAAAAGCTTTATTGCCTAATACCAAATATTCTTCTACCACAGAAAAGTGGAGAGTGAGCAAAGGTGCAGTAATAGCATTGCAGGCCAAGGCTGCATTGTACACACAAAAATGGGCCGAAGTAATCACATTCGTATCGGAACTGGAAGCACTTGGTTTTTATAGTTTAAACACAAATTACTTCAGCAGTTTTAATACAGAGTTTACAGATAACGAAGTAATTTTTGCCTACGATCATCAAACCAATCAAAACCCAAGGAGAGGAAATGGAATTTGTGCACCGTTGGATTGGGGATTTTTTGCACCCAGTACCAGTTTTATGAATGCATTTGAGCCAAATGATCCCAGGCAATTTTACACCGTAGATGTTCCCAATAAAAATGTAAATAAACTGCTGGGCAGTTTAAACGGTACCAACAAAGGAAACGATGATGCACCCACCAACAAAATTTATATCCGCTTTGCTGATGCCCTGCTTTGGAAAGCAGAAGCAATGAATGAAACCGGAAATTATGCAGGCGCAATAGCCATTATAAACCAGGTAAGGGCAAGGGCAAGAAATAGTGTTACTGCCGCTGGTACGATACCACCCGCAGGTACTTTGCCAGACAGGCCAGCATCAACAGGTAAAGCCACAGTAATGGGATGGCTGATACAGGAAAGAAGAGTGGAACTTGGTTTTGAATCGCAAAGAATGCTGGATTTAAAAAGATGGGGAATTGCAAAAGCAGTGATGACAGCACATGGGAAAAATTTTCAGGACAAGCATTATCTCTACCCCATTCCTCAGAGTGAAATTGATGCGTCAGCAGGAACCTTGACTCAAAACCCGGGATATTAAATACGTGAAAGGTGAAAGGTGAATGGTCAATGAGTTACATTTTTGCACGGGGTCAATGGTCAGTGGTCAATGTGTCAATAGTCATTAGTCAATGCCCCCAATAAAGATTGTAGGGAGCTAAAGAAGATAAAAAAATTGTTCATTAATCAATGTTGTTTAGTGAAGCTACATCAATGCAGTTTGGCTAAGAAGATTTTAATTTATAGAGTTACCCAATCCCAGTTCCCTCTCCCTCGGAGAGGGGTTGGGGTGAGGTTTTTTTGTCTTTGTTGCTTAGACACAAACTTTCTTTAGTAAAAAACATACATTCACCCCTTGCAAAAATCTATGTCAGGCATTCACCATTCACAATTCACCATTCATAATTCACCTTTCACCTTTCACCTTTCACCTTTCACCTTTCACCTTTCACAATGACTGACATAGCAAAACGCTTTTCCCAAAATCCCCTGCTCTCCCCTGCTGATTTAAAAGCAAGTAGCGAAGGCCTTGAAATTACATGCCTGCTAAACCCCGGTGTGTTTACCTACCATCAAAAAACCTGGCTCATAGTAAGGGTGGCTGAGCGGCCGCAGCAAAAAGAAAATATTATTTCTTTTCCCATACTTACAGAAACGGGTAGTATAAAAATTATTGAGATACCAAAAGACGATCCCGAATTAATAGCAACCGATGCAAGAGTGATTAATTATAAAGGCGTAGATTATTTAACTACACTATCGCACCTGCGCCTGCTTTGCAGCGATGATGGAAAAAGTTTTTATGAGCCTCCGGGATATCAGCCATTGGTGGGTGAAGGCATATTGCAAACCTTTGGTGTAGAAGACTGCAGGGTAACATTTTTAGAAAATAAATATTTTTTAACTTTTACTGCTGTGTCTGATAATGGTGTGGGTGTGGGCTTACGTACCACTACCGATTTCAAAAATTTTGAATCGCATGGCATGATGCTGCCACCGCATAATAAAGACTGCGCCATTTTTGAAGAAAAAATAAATGGGTTGTATTATGCATTGCACCGGCCAAGCAGTGTAGATATTGGTGGCAATTATATCTGGCTTGCACAATCGCCGGATGGCATACACTGGGGCAACCACCAGTGCATTATTAAAACCCGTGCAGCTGCATGGGATAGTGCAAGGGTTGGTGCAGGCGCAGCACCTATAAAAACTACACAGGGCTGGCTGGAAATTTATCATGGTGCAAATGCTGCACACCAATATTGCCTGGGCGCTTTTTTAATGGACATAAATGATCCCTCCAAAGTAATTGCGAGAACAGAAGAGCCGATCATGGTACCGGCTGCAACTTATGAAACAAGTGG
>JAYVGA010000022.1:0-26385 GCA_043772635.1 Chitinophagaceae bacterium | reverse complement strand
CAAAATTAATGGTAACATTTTTTCCGGGACAAAATTTTAATTCAAAAATAGCGGGTACTGCTATGGGGTTTGCGGGTAATAAAACAATATCGCCAGTGCAGGTTCTGTTTCCATCATACGCTACAGTAATAGTGCCTCCTGCACCGCCTGTTATACAAAATGCACCAAACTGAATAGCTTGTGCAGCGGCTGCTGTTATTAAGTTTTGTGATTTATCGGATTGTGCAAACACCATACAGTAACAAAGGGATATTGTTACTGTAAAAAAAATTTTCTTCAAAAAAGAACCGGTAAGGAAAGGGGAGTTCATGTTATTTTTATTTTCACATTTTCATTTGTTTTTCTTTCCCTTCAGGAAGAAGGTTTAATTAAATTAATCTCCAGTTCTTCTTCTGCATATATCACCGTGTTTTTTTCATTTTTAGTTAGGTACTGCACTTTTAATTTTCCTGTAGTTAAATTAAGAGCTATGCTGTTTTTTAATTTTATGCTGATATGCCGTTTGTTGATATTTGTATATACGCCTACATTATTAAGCCTTCCAATATCAACAGGCTTTCCCTGTGTGGGAAAAAACTGAACCACTATATCGCCATATATGGAGCTGCTGCCCGTTCTGGTAATGGTTAAATTAAGGGTTTGTGTAAGATCGGGTGAGGTTTCTAATTTTAAACCGGTAAGGCCACTGGTTACATTAACCTGGCCCGAACGTATGATAACAGGTATACTTAAACCAAAAACAGGTATTAATTGAATTTTTAGTTTTGAAGAATCGGCAACAGTGTTTTCTAAGCCAAGGGGTTTACTGTTTTTTTCTGAGCGGAAATATAAATGAGAACGGTATTCTCCTGCAGCCATATCTGCACTGCGCCTGCATTGTAAGGAAATTACCTGTGGTTCTCTTGGAGCCAAAGTTACTTTACGGGGAAAAATTCTAAGGTATGGGTCTGCAAACAGCTGGCCTGAATCTGCTTTTTCTATAAGAACAAAACTGCCATCTTCTTTCATTTTGTATTGCACAAAAGAAATAGAATAGGTGGCGGTATCCTTGCCAATGTTTACTAAATTAATTTCTTCTTTTTGTTTATTATTTTCAAAAACTACACGTTTGGGTGTTATAAGCAAATCGCCCTGTGCATGCAATTGAACACTTATAAGCAGCATTGGAACAGCGCATAGGCCATAGAGGCTTTTCATGGTATTGGTTTGTTAGGATTCTAAAAAAAACAAAGGGGAATTGCAAAATTATTTTGCAATTCCCTTTATTATAAAAATTTATTTATTAGTTATAAGCTACGCTTACATCAAATGTTCCTGAATAGGTACCAGTTGCCTGGCCGCTTGCAAGATTTAATGTAGCACCAAGGAAGAAAAAGTCTGTTCCTGCAATACCCAGTGAACTTACAAGAGTAGGATAAGTGCAGGTAAAATTATCAACAACCATGTTATTTGCAGGTACACCATTTCCTATAAAAATTGAACCTGGTAATGTAATAGCATAAGTAGCATCATTACTTCCGGTTACAGTATAACCAGCAGCAGTAGCTACGGGTGCCTGTGCAAGAAGTGTTACAGTACCTGTGTTGGTTCTTGTACCATCAGTAGCAAGAATTACAGTAGCTGCAGTGCTTGGAACAGTCATAGTACCAAAATGCATTGGCGAAGTTTCAGTAAGTGTTATTGCTTCTACAATTTTAGCACCTACAGTGGTGGTTACTGTTTGGGCATTAACGGTGTTAGATAATCCTGCCACGATAGCGATGGCTGCACATACTTTTAGTGTTTTTTTCATTGATTTGGGTTTTTTTAAAATTGAAATATTTGTTTTTTAATGGTAAAACATCATTGATTATTATCTATAACAATCAATAAAGCGGCAGGTATATACATGCCTGGGAGAAAGTTTTTTTTCTGTCTTCTGGATTTAAGGTTTTGGGTTATGTAATTGAATAGGATAAATTTTTTATAGTAAAAAAACTATACCCTTTCGGAAAACAATAACGGATTCATGTAAGATTTATTATATGTTTTGATAATTAATTTTTTATTTATCAGGGTTAGTATTTATAAAAAACAGATAAAAATGAAGCCATTAAAGTTATACTTAGTTGTAATAACAGGGTGAAACTTTCATTTTATAAGCTTGATTTTAATAAAATGGAATGGTTGAAGCTTTTAATACCCTTGAAGAAAATTATGCCCTGGGAGTCATTTGCGTAAGAGAAGTATGTTTATGCAGGCATATAGGTTTTGCTAAAAACCGGAGGAGAGAGAAGATTTAAAATAAATGATTAAGCTATTTCATGTTCTATAACATTTGGCTGGGGGATTTTTACAGAAGCATTTAGAATTTCTAAACCCACTATTGACCCATCTTCTGCATAGTCCAGGATAATACCTGGTTTTTCCTCATCACTTTCTTTAATGGGTTTATCATTTAGTTTTATATAAAGGATATCTACTTCTTTGTCGTATTTAACTTTCATAATATTTGTCAAGTTTTGAGGTTCGGTAAACTGTTATTATTACATTGGGATTTTTTATTGAATTTACAAATATTCTTACAAGGTATTCCCCTTCTTCTTTAAAGTTAACAATTGATTGAAAAATCTTTTTGCCGGGTTCTATTATTACCTGTTGCGGATTAGTTATGATTGAATTTACAAGTTCAACGGAAATATTCCTTGCTTTCATTTGCTCTAAAGCATGATTTGAAAAAATTATAGTTTCCATAATTCTACCTCCTGCTTGCAATCAGCAAATTCAAATCTGTATATTTCAAATCAAATCTTTCGCTCAGGTAAAAATTGGTATGCTTCCTTTAAATAAATATATTCCTGTGCGGATGTTTATTTTATACCATATTACATTATCTATTCCACCATCTTCTGCAGTTTCCAGCAGCAGGGGCATCAGTACATTACTAATGGCTTGCGACGCTGTTCTTGCAAAACCACTGGGTATATTGGGTACACAATAATGAATAACATCATACTTTTTAAACACTGGTTTTTTATGTGTGGTAACCATGCTGGTTTCAAAACAACCACCATGGTCTATACTCACATCTACAATCACTGTTCCGGGCCGCATATTACTCACCATTTCTTCGCTAACCACAATGGGCGTTCTGCCGCCACCGCCGCTTAAAGCACCCACAGCCACATCGCAGGTTTTTAATTGCTTGCTCAGTATTTTTGGTTCAATAACAGAGGTCCACATGCGAACGCCAATATTATTTTGCAGGCGCTTAAGCCGGTAAATACTGTTGTCAAAAACTTTTACGCTGGCACCCATAGCCAGGGCTGTTCTTGCGGCATATTCACCTACAATACCTGCACCAATAATTACCACTTTTGTAGGAGGAATACCACTTATACCACCCACCAGTACACCCTTGCCTTCATTGGCATTGCTCAGGTATTGCCCTGCAATAAGCATTACCGCACTGCCTGCAATTTCACTCATGCTTCTTACAATAGGGTTATGCCCACCGGCATCTTTTAAATTTTCAAAACTAAGTGCCGTAATTTTTTTTTGCATCATCTTTTCCAGTATTTCTCTCTTCATTACTGCAAGATGAATGGGAGAAATCACATATTGATTGGGTCTTAAAAACTCACAGTCGCTATCACTCACCGGAGCACTTTTTACAATGATATCACTATCAAATACTGATTTTTTGTCGTACAGTATTTTGGCTCCGGCTTCGCTGTAATCTTTATCACTGTAGTTGGCTCCTTCACCTGCTTTGGTTTCTACATTCACATGATGCCCATTAGCTACCATCACTCCCACAGCTTCGGGGGTAAGGGCAATACGTTTTTCATTAAAAGAATCTTCTTTGGGAATACCGATAGTAAGCGATTCTGTTTTTGGTTTTACATCAAGTGTTTCTTCAAGCGTTTCGTACGATAATGAGGGAGAAACAAAAGGTTTAACTGTTGCCATAATTATGTAAAGGTTAAAGTAATTGCGGGGGCGAAAATTAAGATGATATTATTGTTTACTATAAAAGTTATTTATGAAGCGTGTGCTTTGGAAAATAAATATTAACCTGCATTTTCTTTTCCTTATAAATATCCAGTAATAAATTGACATAATCATTTGCAGAATAATTTTTTAAGAACGATGTACAATTTACAATTTTATTTGCAGCTTTCGTTTACTATTGCCGGTTAGGGTAAGATAACAGTGCAACGTATCATCCGGCAAAAGTGCCGGGGCTTTTTCCGGCCATTCTACAAAACATAGCTTTCCGGAGTAAAAGCAGTCTTCTACCCCTGCAGATATGGCTTCGGCTTCATCTTTTAAGCGGTAAAGATCCAGGTGATAAACCGTATTGCCGTCCCTTGTTTTATATTGGTTGATGATAGAAAATGTGGGACTGCTCACTGTATCGGTTACCTGCAACTGCCGGCACAGGGCATTTATAAAAGTTGTTTTTCCTGCACCCATATCTCCATAAAAAGCAATAACATTATGCCCTTTAATAATCGGTAAAAAATGGGCAGCAGCACTGTCTATTTCTTCTAAGCTGAATTTTGAATCCATGATGCAAAGATATTTTCATAAATAGTAAATACTTAGGCCGGGCATAAGATAATTTTGCAGTATGGAAAAAGTAGACTGGAAAGTAGATGGAATGACCTGCAGCAATTGCGCACTCAGCATTTCTAAATACCTTAATAAAGAAGGAGCGCAGGATGTAAAAGTAAATCCTATTGATGGGGCCGTTAGTTTTTATGTGCCTACAGATGAAACATTGGCAGGTTTAAAAAAAGGCATTCATTCTTTGGGATACAGCGTGCTGGAACAAGATTATCATGATGGTCATTCACATGCTACCACCGGCGGGTGGCCCGCTTTTTTATCTACCAATAAAAGTCGTTTGCTGTTTTGCCTCCCGTTTACCCTGGTGCTTATGCTGCATATGATAGATAAATGGGTGCCTATTCACTGGTTAATGAACCCATGGGTGCAGTTGTCTTTGTGTTTACCGGTATTTGTAGTGGGCATGTGGTATTTTGGCCGAAGTGCTGTTAGAAGTATCATGGGCGGCATGCCCAATATGAATGTGCTGGTAGCCCTGGGTGCCTTGGCAGCATTTGTTTATAGTCTTACCGGAGCTATTCTTCAGCTTGGCCCCGATTATCTGTTTTTTGAAACTACCGCATCTATCATCACACTGGTATTGCTGGGCAATTATATGGAAGATGCTTCTATACAATCTACACAAAGGGCAGTAAAATCCCTGGCAAAGTCTCAAAAAGTAATGGCCAATATGATTGCCTTTGATGATAAACACCAGGAGCAGATATTTCCGGTAGAAAATACACAGCTCCGTACAGGCGATTTAATATTAATAAAAAACGGCGAGCAGGTTCCTATAGATTGTAAAATATTATGGGGCGATGCATCAGTAAATGAATCCATCATTACCGGCGAAAGTATCCCGGTAATTAAGCAAAAAAGAGATACCCTTATTGGAGGAAGTTTGCTGGAAAGCGGCGTAATAAAAGCGCAGGTAACTGCCACTGGCGGCGATACCATTTTATCGGGCATACTAAAAATGGTGCAGGATGCGCAGGGCCAAAAACCTCCTATGCAAAAACTGGCCGACAGGATTAGTGCCGTGTTTGTGCCATTGGTAATAGGTATTGCATTACTCACTTTTATTTTAACTTTTACAGTAGCTGATAAAAGCCTTGGCACATCACTTATGCGGGCAATTGCTGTGCTGGTTATATCTTGCCCATGTGCTATGGGTTTGGCTACTCCCGCCGCTATTGCCGTGGGGCTTGGCCGTGCGGCTAAAAACGGAATTCTGTTTCGCAATGCAGCCACTCTTGAATCTTTTAAAACCATAAAGCAGGTCGTGTTTGATAAAACAGGTACGCTTACTACCGGTAATTTTGTAGTGGCTCAATATCATACTACTATTGATGATACTCTTTTTAAGCAGATAGCATTTTCATTAGAAAAATTTTCTAATCATCCCATAGCAACATCTGTGGCCACACACTGGAAAACTAATGAGGCATTAAAATGGAAAACTATTGACGAGGTAAAAGGATCAGGGATGAGGGCAACCGATGCAGAAGGAAATGTTTATGAAGCAGGATCGTATAAGATGATGCCGGATAATTTTGCCAATGGCAATCACAATATTTTTATCAGCAAAAATAAAAATTTGCTTGGCTGGATTGATGTGGGCGATGATATAAGGCCCGAGGCCAAGGAAGTAATACAATGGTTTAAAAACAAAAATATTAAAACCATTTTGCTAAGCGGCGATAGGCAGGAGAAATGCGAAACAGTGGCTAAACAGTTAGGCATAGACGAAGTGATAGCCCAGCAATCGCCACAGCAAAAACTGGAAAAGATTGCAGCCTTAAATGCAGAAATGCCTACGGCAATGGTGGGTGATGGTATTAATGATGCACCGGCCCTGGCCAAAGCTACCATAGGTATTTCGCTAAGCGAAGCCACACAGATAGCCATGCAAAGCTCCGATGTGATATTAATGGGGCAGGGGTTAAAAAATCTTCCGCAGGCCATGGGCTTGGGCAAGCACACTTATATTACCATTAAACAAAATCTTTTTTGGGCGTTTATTTACAATATAGTGGCCATACCTATTGCTGCTTTTGGTTTGCTCACACCCACTGTGGCTGCATTGGCCATGGGTTTGAGCGATGTGGTACTGGCCATAAACTCTGTTCGGTTGTTTGTAAAAAAGGTTGTATAACTTCAACCTTAAACAAAAAAACGCTTGCAGGATATTAACGGCATATTAAAAAAGTATTGGGGTTTCAGCCAGTTCAGGCCCATGCAGGAAGATATCATAAAGGCTGTGCTGTTAGAAAAAGATGTGCTGGCAATGCTGCCTACAGGAGGCGGAAAATCTCTATGCTTCCAGGTGCCGGTTATGGCCATGGAAGGTATTTGTATTGTGGTTAGCCCTTTAATTGCATTAATAAAAGACCAGGTGGAGCAACTTAAAAAAAGAGGTATTCCTGTACTGGCTGTTTATAGCGGTATGCATTATGTGGATGTAAAAAAAACATTGCAGAATGCCGCTTTTGGAAATTATAAATTTTTATACCTTAGCCCCGAGCGCCTGGAAACGGATTTATTCCTGGAGTTTTTACCCGCTATAAAACCCTGTCTTATTGTTGTAGACGAAGCGCATTGTATTTCTCAATGGGGCTACGATTTCAGACCACCCTACCTTCGCATAAATAACCTGAGACAAGAGCTGCCGGGCGTTCCTGTTATTGCTTTAACAGCGTCTGCTACAAAACCGGTGCAGGATGATATTTGCGAAAAGCTGAATTTTAATAGAGAGGCCATAAGGTTTCAGCAATCTTTTGAAAGAGTAAATCTTTCTTACAGTATTTTTTCGCCCCCGGCCAAAGAAACCAAATTACTGGAAGTTTTAAATAATGTACCCGGTACAGCAATTGTGTATTGCAAAAGCAGGAAGCATACACAGCAGGTGGCCGGTTTGCTTTGTATTAAAGGAATGAATGCAGATTATTATCATGCCGGACTATCTGCTGATGAAAGAACAGCAAAGCAGGAAAGCTGGATAAATAACCAAACCCGTGTAATGGTATGCACCAATGCATTTGGTATGGGGATAGATAAGCCCGATGTGAGAGTGGTAGTGCATTATGATGTGCCGGATTGTTTAGAAAATTATTACCAGGAAGCGGGCCGTGCCGGAAGGGATGGAAAGCGGGCATATGCAGTATTATTTTATCAGGCTAATGAACTTGCAGATATGATACAACTGGTGGCCATCAGGTACCCATCTGCTGAGCAAATTAAAAAAATATATACTGCTGTAATGAATCACCTGCAGGTGGCGGCAGGTGTGGGCGAGGGCAATAGCTACGACTTTGACATGGCCTTGTTTGCCCAGCATTTTAAATTAAACATACTGGAAGCCACTTATGGTATTCATGCCCTTGCGCAGCAGGAAATACTCAGCTTTAACGAAATTTTTTTCAGGCCTTCTACGGTTATGTTTACGGTTTCAAAAACCGATTTGTATGAATTTGAAATGCAGCACCCGGAGCTGGAGCCGGTTATAAAAGCATTGCTCAGAAGCTATGAAGGCATCTTTGATTTTTCTACTACTATTTACGAAGGATTGCTTGCAAAATTTATTAAAATAAATAAAGAACAGGTTATAGTGCTCCTAAAAAAATTAAACCAGTATAAAATCATTCAATACCTGCCTCCAACTGATAAGCCACAAATTTATCTTATTAAAAACAGGATGTATTCCGACGATTTTAAAATAGATGCCCGCATGCTTGCTTTAAGAAAAGAGCAGCATGAAAAAAGAATTATGGCACTTACAAAATATATTGATGAAACCAATTACTGCCGCAGCAAATCACTGGCAGATTATTTTGCAGCACCCTTTGGCAACAACTGTGGTATATGTGATAATTGTATTAATCAATCTCAAAAAAAATTAAGTGCAGCAGCATTTGAAAAGTTGTATGAGCAGATAATTGCCCATACACGGAATGAACCCATAGAAATAAATATTCTTTTAAAAAAAATGAAACACATTAGAGAAGAAGATATATGGCAGGCAATACATTTTTTAACAGGAGAAGAACTGATTGTTCAGGAGCCTGATGGTTTTATTAAGTGTAACATTAAACATAAGGCATAAAAAAAGGGACCAAGATAGAAATCTAGTCCCGCTTTAAAATCCAATATCCTATGAAAAACCGAAACGAAGATAGAGCGGAATTTTTCATAAACCAAAGTTTTTTAAAAGTTTTTGTAGTAAGATTACTACAAAGTGTAGGCTTTTTAAAACAAATGGTATTTGTAAGTTTTATATTAGTATGTTTATCAGTAACTTATATGTTATTCCCTTAAACTGCCTAAGCAGAAATATGTGAATAATATTTTTTAAAAAATAGATTAGAACCAACTGGATTTTTTTCTTGTGGTACGTCCACCCAATCCTAAAGCACCCAGTAAAGACCGCACAATAGTATTACCTGCAGTTCTTGCAATACTTTTTACTACAGAATTATTAGCCACTTTTTCAAAAGCAGAAGGTTCTTCTTTAGCTTGTTTTTTAGAAACAGGACTCTCTTCAGCTTCTTTTTGCGCAGCGCCTTCCAGTTTGGCAGTTAAAATTTCGTAGGCACTGTTACTATCTATGTCTTCTTTGTATTTGGCTACCAGTTTGCTTTTTATATTTATAGCGGTAATTTCTTCCGGGGTAAGCACATCCATACGGCTTCTTGGAGAGCATAACATGGTATGAGCCAGCGGAGTGGGAATACCTTTTTCATTCAGCATGGTTACCAGTGCTTCGCCAATTCCTAATTGCGTAATCAGGTCTTCAGTTTTATAGTAAGCGGTTTCTGGGTAGTTATCTGCTGTTTGTTTAATTACTTTTCTGTCTGCCGCAGTAAAGGCCCGTAGTGCATGTTGAATTTTTAAACCCAGTTGCCCAAGTACAGAAGCTGGCACATCCATGGGGTTTTGGGTGCAAAAGAAAATACCAACTCCTTTAGACCTAATGAGTTTAATAATGGTTTCTATCTGCTCCAGCAGCTCGGAGCTTGCCTCCTGGAAAATAAGATGGGCTTCATCAATAAACATCACCAGCTTTGGCTTATCAAGGTCTCCTTCTTCGGGGCATATGGCATATAGTTCTGCAAGCATCTGCAACATAAAAGTAGAAAACAGTTTTGGCTTGTCCTGCAAATCCGTTACCCGTAAAACACTTATCATACCACGGCCATCATCGCTTATACGCATCAGGTCTTCTACCTCAAAACTTTTTTCTCCAAAAAATATATCAGCACCCTGCTGCTCCAGTTCTATTACTTTTCTTAAAATGGTCCCGGTAGAAGTGGTAGAAATTTTACCATAAACTTTTTCAATTTCTTCCTTTCCTTCGTTGCCCACAAACTGCACTACTTTAATAAAATCTTTAAGATTAAGCAATGCCATTTTATTGTCATCGCAATATTTAAATATTAATGCCACAATACCTCCCTGTGTATCGTTTAAAGAAAGTATTTTGCTTAAAAGCACCGGGCCAAATTCGCTAACGGTAGCCCTTAGCCGCACACCATCTTTGCCGGTTAGAGAAAGCAGTTCGCTGGGGAAAGCCATTGGCTTATAAGTAAGGTTTAGCTTTTGATATCTTTCTGTAAGTTTATCATTAAGAGTGCCTGCTGCGGCAATACCACTAAGATCTCCTTTAATATCCATCAATAGTACCGGCACACTTGCATCACTCAAAAACTCGCTGATGGTTTGCAGTGTTTTGGTTTTACCAGTACCGGTAGCGCCGGCAATAAGACCATGCCTGTTCATGGTTTTAAGCGGAAGAAAAATGCCCGCTTCTTTTACTACTTCACCATCTAAAATGGCTGTGCCTATTTGTACAGACTCTCCTTTAAAACTATAACCTTTATTTATTTCTTCTATAAAAGAATTTTTATCAGCCATATTAAAAATTTTTCGAAAGTTACAACCTAAAAGCTAAAATATTTCAACAGCTTTAAAAAAGAGGTTTTGTATTTTTTACTAACAATGAAAAAAATAGTATCCATTGATTTTATTCTTTTTGCCATTATAGCTACAGCAGATTTTTTCTTTTAATATTGATAAAGTAGAGATCAAAACAAAAGCTGCACTTGGTAAAAAATTATTTAGCGAAAAATTATTGTCTAAAGACAGCAGTATAAGTTGTGCAGGCTGCCACAAGCCGGCGTATGCATTTGCAGATAACGTGCCTTTAGCAAACAGCACCCTATATGCATGATGGAAGATTTAAAACATTGTAGCAGGTAGTTTCTTATTACAATACTCCTTTTGTGTTTATAGATGATGCGGCAAATATGGATACCTCATTAAAAGAACCGCTCATGCTTACCCCCCAGGAAAAAAAGACCTGGTAGTTTTTCTTAAAACCCTTACAGACAGGGCTTATATTAAAAGGTAAGCTTAACAAAAAATTAGGCATTATATTAGCAGTACCAAAACAGGATTAATTTTATTTGTAAATAAACTAATAAGACATGGAAGCAACTAAACCCAAAATTTTATTGTGCGAAGATGATACAAACCTTGGCATGGTATTAAAAAACTATCTTGAATTGAATGATTACGATGTAATACTGGAAAGGGATGGCCGCCTTGGCCTGGCTGCATTTCAGCGGGAGAAATTTGACATTTGCCTGCTGGATGTAATGATGCCCAATATGGATGGGTTTACAGTAGCAGAAGAAATAAGGGATATTAATCCCGATGTGCCGTTATTTTTCCTCAGTGCAAAAACAATGAAAGATGATATTATACAGGGATATAAACTTGGTGCAGATGATTATATTACCAAGCCCTTTGACAGTGAAGTATTGCTTCATAAAATAAAAGCTATCCTTAAGCGTAACGAAGAAATGCACAGGGAAGAAGTAAATGCAGAATTTGATCTGGCCAGTTATCATTTTAATCCCCGCCTGCGGGAATTAACGGTTAACGGTAAAGTACAAACGCTTTCGCCAAAAGAAAATGAGCTGCTTAAAATGCTGGCAGAATATAAAAACGATTTATTGCCAAGAGAAGCAGCACTTAAAAAAATATGGGGAAGCGATACTTATTTTAATGGCCGCAGCATGGATGTATATATTGCAAAACTGCGAAAATATTTAAAAGAAGACAGCAAGCTGGAAATTGTAAATATTCATGGTAATGGTTTCCGGCTGGTAGAATCTGAATAAGAAAATAATTAAAGCAGAAAAAAAATGCCGCCCATTGGGTGGCATTTTTTTTATGCTAACCTCCAAATAAATTATTTTGTATTCCTCCCTGCGGCATCGTTTTTTTTAAATGGGTATATGCCTTCTCTGTTACCTCTCTTCCTCTTGCAGTGCGCTGCAAAAATCCCTGCTGAATTAAAAAAGGTTCGTACACTTCTTCGATGGTGCCTGTTTCTTCGCCCACTGCAGTAGCAATGGTAGTAATGCCTACAGGCCCACCTTTAAATTTATCTATAATGGTAGTAAGAATGCGGTTGTCCATTTCATCAAGGCCATAAGCATCTACATTTAATGCACGCAGCGAATGCTCGGTAATATTCATATCTATCACACCATTACCCAGCACCTGTGCAAAATCTCTTACACGGCGCAGCAAACTATTGGCAATACGTGGAGTGCCACGGCTGCGGCCTGCAATTTCTGCGGCGGCATCGCTGGTAATTTGTGTATTTAAAATTTTAGAACTGCGCAGCAAAATATTTTTTAACGTGGCGGCATCGTAATATTCTAACCGGGATTTTATGCCAAAGCGGGATAAAAGTGGTGATGTGAGTAAACCGCTCCGGGTAGTTGCGCCTATTAATGTAAATGGGTTTAAATTAATTTGCACACTGCGTGCACTGGGCCCGCTGTCTATCATAATATCTATCCTGAAATCTTCCATGGCTGCATAAAGATATTCTTCCACCACATTACTCAGCCGGTGTATTTCATCAATAAACAATACATCATTTGCTTCAAGATTAGTGAGCAGGCCGGCAAGATCTGCAGGTTTTTCTATAACGGGCCCGCTGGTTTCTTTAATACTCACACCCAGCTCATTTGCCACAATACGGCTCAGCGTTGTTTTGCCCAAACCCGGAGGACCATGAAAAAGAATATGATCCAGTGCCTCGCCCCTGAGCCTGGCAGCTTTTATAAAAATGCGCAGGTTTTCTATGGTTTGCAACTGCCCGTTAAAATCATCAATTTCTCTTGGCCTTATATTGTTTTCAAATTCCTTATCGGCAGCACTTAACCTCCCCGCATCGCTGTTTAAATTAGCATTATCCATTGCTTTTTTTTAATTGTTGGCTGTAAAGCTAAAGTATTAATCCTTATTTTTTTTGCGCAGCAAAACCCAGGTAAAGGCGCTGGCATTTCTAACAGGGAATGAATGTTTTTTTATAAAATAAGTAATGATATAAATCACCATAATTTTTTGCTACATTGAGTGGGCAAAATGCATAGTGGCAAACAATTACCTTACAATAGCGTGCCTTTTACAACGTCATTTAGCCATTAATCAATTGAGCCCTTTAATTTTTTGTACAGCAACTTAGATTTGTTATTATATGTTTAAGAAAATTTCAAGATATTGGTGGTGCCAGATAATAGGATGGTCTATAAATATTGCCGTAAGTGTATTTTTTGTGTTCACTTTTGGTGAGCCGGATAAATTATTTTTTTTAAGCTTCTTTCTTACCTGTATGCTGGGGGTATTAATTACCCATGTAATGCGGCTGAATATTCATAATCTTAAAATACTACAGAAACCACTTAAGACCCAGATATTTTACCTCGTAGCACTTACTTTTATTTTCTCTATTTTTTTTGGGGTACTTACAGAAGCATTAGATTACCTGATAGGATACAACCCGGATAAGCTGCAGAAATATTCAAAAATGCAACGGCTGTTTTTCAGCAGTTTTAATGCCATGTGGTTATTGCTGGTATGGAACATGCTGTATTATATTTATCATTATGTAGAAAGAAACCGCACGCAGGAACTGGATACACTACGCCTGGAAGCAGTAGTAAAATCCCTGGAATTAAAAACCATCAAATCGCATATCAATCCTCATTTTATTTTTAATGCATTAAACAGTATCCGTGCACTGGTAGATGAAAATCCGGAAAGGGCAAGAACAGCCATAACGGAGCTGAGCAATATTTTGCGAAGCAGTATGCAGGCAGAAAAAATGGAAACTGTACCGCTTAGGCAGGAGCTGGATATTGTAAGAGATTACCTGGCCCTGGAGCATATGCGTTTTGAAGAAAGACTGCAGATAGAAATGGATATTGATGAAGATACCCTAAACCAGCCTATACCTCCTATGATGTTGCAAACCCTGGTAGAAAATGCGATAAAGCATGGCATAAGCAAACATATAAACGGTGGCACTATTAAAATAATTTCTGATTTTAAAGAAGATCATCATGAACTGATTGTGCGAAATTCCGGCACATTAAACGGATATGCCAATAATAATAAAGAAGGCTTTGGCATAAAAAGTACACAGGACAGGCTTAATCTTTTATACCAGGGAAAAGCTAATTTTGAGATAAGGGATATAAGCGGAGGCATGGTAGAATCAAAAATAATTATGCCATTGGCAACGATTTTATAATTTTATAAAAAGCAAGGTAAAAATGCAAAAAGCAATTATAATAGATGATGAAAGACTGGCCAGGAATGAACTGAAAAAACTGCTGTCAGATTTTCCGGAAATAGAAGTAATAGGAGAAGCGGCCAATGCAGCAGAAGGAATAGAAAAAATTGAAAGTCTGAGCCCGGATCTTATTTTCCTGGATATTCAAATGCCCGGCAAAACTGGTTTTGATATGCTGCTGGAACTGGAGCGTGCACCCCATGTAATATTTACTACAGCCTACGATGAGTTTGCACTAAAAGCGTTTGAAGTAAATGCACTGGATTACCTGATGAAGCCCGTAGAACCCAAACGCCTTGCAGATGCCTTACATAAACTGCAGCAGGCCGAAGAAAAAGAAATGGCCGCAGCCATGGCAGGTATAAGCAGGGGTATGCTTAGCGAAAACGACCAGGTATTTGTAAAAGATGGAGAAAGATGCTGGTTTGTAAAACTGGGCGAAGTACGGCTGTTTGAAAGTGTAGGCAATTATGCAAAAGTTTATTTTGGCAGCAACAAACCATTAATATTAAAATCTCTGAATGCACTGGAAGACCGGCTGGATGAAAGAATATTTTTCAGGGCAAACCGTAAGCATATTGTAAACATGCGCATGATAGAAAAAGTAGAACCCTATTTTAACGGCGGTTTACTGCTGGATTTAAAAGCAGGCGAAAAAATTGAAGTAAGCAGGCGGCAGGCGGTAAAGTTTAAAGAGATGATGAGCCTGTAAGGAAAGGGTTCAAGAGGTTTCAAAGGTTTAAGAGGTTCAACATTTTTTTGAATTACCAGATCATCATTAAAAAAAATATTTAAAAAAGAACGGGGTTATTCGTTCTTTTTTTTATGGTCTGACAGCTTGCCCAGCTTTTGCAGTGGTCTCCGTCTGACCAGCTTCTTATGGTATGACGATTCTCTTTTGACCCATAAAAGATAAACCTCTATAAATGATATTTCCTGTAAACTCAACCTTTGAAACCTTTGAAACCTCTTAAACCTTTCAACGCCTCTAAACAAAAAATAAAAAATGTATAAAAAATTATTACTGCCTGCTTTTTTATTACTGAATGTGTTTTCTGCCACTTCGCAAAACATTGATAAAATAATTAATGCTGCCGAAGCAGAAAGAATAGAAAAAATATTAGCTACCGATGATATGCAGGGCCGCAAAACTTTTACTGCAGGTATTGATAAAGCCGCCACTTTTATCGAAACGGAATTTCAAAAATCTGGATTAAAATTTTTTGCAAACAGCACCAGCTACCGGCAGCCATTTGAAATGATTAAAACAAAATTTATTTCTGCCACAGGAACAATGAATGGAAATGTTGTGGCTGCAGATAATATTATTGCGGTAACCACAGATACATTATTAAAATTTGATGAACTGTCCGGGTATACAAAACTGGTATTAGACAGCAGTGCAAACCTTATGGCCGAAGCAGTTAAAATTATAAACAGCAATACCAAATACATAGTGCTGGTAAATATGGCGCACGCCAAAAACTTTAGCCGCTTAAAACGTTTTAAAAGAGAAAGCCTGGGAACAAAACAGCCGGTTATATTTGTACTTACCGATGCCAATGCTGCCACCTGGAGTTTTGAAATAAAACATGAAGTAACCAAAGCATCCCTTGCCAATGTAGTGGGTATTTTGCCCGGCAAATCCAGCTCTGCTGTACAGGCAGATAAAAAAGAAGAGATGGTTATTTTTTCTGCACATTACGATCACCTGGGAACAGGCAAACCTAATGCCGCAGGCGATTCTGTTTATAATGGTGCCAACGATGATGCGGCCGGCACTACAGCAGTAGTAATGCTGGCCAACTATTTCAGTAAGCTAAACAACAATGAGCGCACCCTGGTGTTTGTAGCATTTACTGCAGAAGAAATTGGTGGATTTGGTTCGCAGTATTTTTCTAAACAGATTAATGCAGATAAAACCATTGCCATGTTTAATATAGAAATGATTGGCACCCAAAGCCAGTGGGGGAAAAACAGCGCCTATATTACCGGATATGAAAAATCTGATTTCGGAAAAATATTACAAAGCAACCTCACTGGCACTGATTTTAAATTTGAAGCCGATCCTTATCCCAAACAAAATTTATTTTACCGCTCCGATAATGCTACGCTTGCAGCACTCGGAGTGCCGGCACATACCATCAGCACTTCTAAAATGGATACCGAAAAATATTATCATACACCCGAAGATGAAATAGAAACCCTGGACATGAGTAATATGGCTGCCATAATAAAAGCCATCGCTATCAGCAGTAAAGGCATTGTGAATGGGAAGGAAACACCGGGGAGGGTGGAGAAGGAAAAGTAAACCAGTCTGACGGCCCCCGTCTGACCGACAAACGAAAAATTATGCATGATTAAATAAAAATGGATTTCAATTTTTTATACTTTCATTTTCATCCGGAAAATTTTATATTGGTTCATTCACCCTCTTTGTAAGTAACTATAAATGATAACGTTCAAACATACTATACAAATTACTCAATGTAATGAGTAAAATTACTCAGGGTTTGAGTAAAGCAATTTTGGAACAGATAAAAGGTTATAATAGGCTTGCAGCGAGCATTACCAGTCTGACGGTCTTCATCCGACCAATTAAAGGAAAAGGAGATGGTATTTAAGTATCAGATAATCACCGGCACACTATGCACCGCTGCTGCCATTTCTTTAATAAGGGAAGAATCTTTTTCAATAGCATTGCCCACAACAATTACATCGGCACCGGCCTTGCAGTTGAGGTAAGCTTTTTCTGGAGTGGTAATGCCACCGCCAACAATAAGCGGAACATCAATACAGCCTGCTACTTTTTGTATCATAGATTCGGAGATGGCTCTTCGGGCACCACTGCCTGCATCCATATAAATCAGTTTCATGCCCAGCATTTCTCCGGCCATAGCAGTACACATCGCAATTTCGTTTTTATCGCAGGGCAGGGGTGCTGCATTGCTAATGTAAGAAACTGTGGTTGGGGCGCCGCCATCAATAACCATATAACCGGTAGGCATAATTTCCAGCCCGCTTTGTTTTACTACGGGTGCACTTACCACATGCTGGCCTATGAGCAACTCAGGGTTGCGGCCACTAATAAGCGATAGATATAATAAAGCATCAGCATATTTGCTCACCTGGCTGGGGCTGCCGGGGAATAATATAACGGGTATGGAGCTACGCAGTTTAATCAGTTGCACACATTCATCCAGGTAATTAGAAATAACCAGGCTGCCACCTACCAAAAAATAATCTACCCTTGCACTGGTAGCCAGCTCAATAAGGTGCTCCATATTGGCATCATTCACCTTATCAGGATCTATAAGCACAGCAAACGATTTTTTACCCTGCTGCTTTTTTTCCGTTAATGAATGATAGATACGTTTCAAAACTTTGCTGTTTGATTCATGCAAAAATGTACAATTTTTTGCTCTTACCGAAATATTAACGGCATTAAAACATTCATTGCTACTGATATACCATATTTTACAGCAGAAAGCGTTCACTATTGCCATTTACTAAATCCACGCCCACAAAGCCATGCAGGAATTTTAACCCGCTCACATAGCTCTAAATAAAATTCCATATGGTATAAGTGCCAATTGCCTTTATTTTATGGGTAATTTTACAATGATGACCGACATTACTTACGAAATAAAATTTAAAACAGCCCGCAGTGGTGGCAAGGGTGGCCAAAATGTAAACAAGGTAGAAACCATGGTAGAAGGTTATTGGGATGTGGAAGCCTCGTTATTGTTTACGGATGAACAAAAGCAACGCATTAAGGGTAAACTCGTAAATAAAATAAATGCCGATGGAAAGCTCCTTGTAAAAAGCCAGGAAGAAAGAAGCCAGCTGGCCAATAAAGAAATTGTAATAAAAAAAATGAATGCGCTCCTGCACAAGGCCCTGTTAGTGCAAAAAAAACGCAAACCCACCAAACCAAGCAAGGCCAGTAAACTAAAAAGACTGGATAGCAAAAAGAAAAATGCCGCAGTAAAACAATACAGACAAAAACCAACTGCCGATGAATAAAAGTTGTTTTATTAAATTAGTATCTGCTGTTTTTATCGCAGCAGGTGTTTTTTCTTCCGCATTTGCCCAGCCGGCATCAGCAACTGTACTTATTAAAATTTTTAATACTGCAAATAATAAACCCGTTGTATTAATGGATAGTGCTTATACCAATAGTTTTGGCGAATCGTACCAGCTCAGCAAATTAAAATATTATATCAGCAATATCCATTTATCGGGTAAGCCTCACAGTTATAAAAGCAAAAATGTTTTTTTAATAGATGCCGCCGCTACAGACAGTATTGTATTAAAACTGCAACCAGGTATTTATACTAAACTTATTTTTGTGCTGGGTGTAGATAGTATGCTTAACTGTAGTGGTGCACAGGCTGGCGCCCTGGATCCGCTAAACGGAATGTTCTGGACCTGGAATTCGGGTTATGTATTTTTTAAACTGGAAGGTTATTCCACTTCATCCACTGCCGATCTGCAGCGCATAGAACATCATATAGGAGGTTACCAGGGCATAAATAAAGCCGCAAGAATAATAGCGCTCGATTTAAAAGAACCTTTGGTAATAAATGAAAACAATCAAAAAGAAATTATTATACAGGTTAACCTGGATAAATACTGGCAGGAAAAAAATGATATTAAGATTGCAACAAATGCATTGATAATGGTACCGGGCGAATGGGCAAAAAAATCTGCTGATAATTTTGCAGGCATGTTTTCTATACTATCTATAAAATAACCATACTTTGAAATTGCGTATTATCATATCATTTTTTTTATTTGCTGCAGCATCTTTGTTTATTATTGCTGCTGCAAAAAATGATGGGTATGAGGCATACAACCCAACACCCCTTACATTTAAAATTCCCAAAGGCTGGCCCAAACCCGCTACCAATATTTTTGCAAAAAACAAATTAACTGAGCAGGGATTTCAACTGGGCAAAAAATTATTTTACGATAGCAGGCTTAGCAAAGATGGGGAAGTAAGTTGCGCAGGTTGCCACCAGCCCTTTGCCGCATTTTCTACTTTCGATCATGACCTGAGCCACGGCATAAACAACAGTTTTACCAGCCGCAATGCCCCCGCATTAATGAACCTTGCCTGGATGACGGCTTATCATTTGGATGGGGCCATTAATCACCTGGAAGTGCAGCCGCTGGCGCCCCTCACCGCACCTAACGAGATGGGGCAAACGCTGGATACTGTTCTCCTCATTTTAAAAAAAGACAGTGCTTACCGCCGCATGTTTAAAGCAGCTTTTGGCAATGCCGGTATCAGCAGCCAGCAAATGCTAAAGGCCCTGGCGCAGTTTACCGGCAGCCTGGTAACGGCAAACAGTAAATATGATAAGGTGATGAACGGAAAAGATACCTTTAGTAATTTTGAAAAAAAAGGGTACCAGCATTTTAAAAACAATTGTGCCGCCTGCCATAAAGAACCCCTGTTTACCGATAATAGTTTTCGCAACAATGGCCTTGCGCTAAACAGGTTTAAAGATATTGGCCGCCAAAAAATAACGGGCCTTGCCACCGACTCTCTCAAATTTAAAGTGCCCAGCCTGCGCAATATTCAGCTCACTTATCCTTACATGCACGACGGGAGTATTTTTTCTGTACCGCAGGTAATAGATCATTATATTGCTAAAATAAATATTGGGCAGCAGGGCCTGGATAGTAATTTGCGCAAGCCTATTTTGCTGAATAAATTGCAAAAAAACGAACTGGTTTATTTTTTATACTGCCTTACCGACACTGCATTTACTAACAACAAACGTTTTGCGCCCGATGGCCCGGTTGTTTTTAAGCATTGATCAATGAGTGTTTGTGTGTGAGTATAAAAAAAATATTTTTGTACACAGGCCACAACTTTCAATTAAACTTCGGTCCCGCTTTACGCTGCAATCTTTTGCCAAAAAGGCAAAAGGATTTCCACTGCAATCGGGTGTATATATTCAGCAGTCTTATCTTAATCAGCATTTACAATACAGGCACCTAATTTATATCCGGTTTATTTTAATTGTTGCTCATGCATCGGCTAACCTTATTAGTAAGAAAATAAATGTATGACATGATGCAATCTCATGCCTTATTCTACAATAAAACATCCCGTATGTTTTTAAATCCATTTCTCAGTGCATCTCAAATGCTGATCATAATAAAAGAACCTTAGTAGAAATACAAATATTTCCGCCTTCATTTTAAACAATATACAAATGGCATCCTTTTCGCCTAAATTTGAAAAAAATTAAAACAGCAGCTTGAGCAGTATAAAAAAATTAGCAGGGCAAACACTATGGTATGGCATTCCCACCATTGCCAGCAGGTTCTTAGGTTATCTTATGAATATGGCGCTGCCTTTTTTTGTAGCCATGCCCTCTAAAACTGCCGACCTGGTGCAGGTATACACCCTCATCCCTTTTTTAAATGTGCTTTTTTCTTACGGAATGGAAACGGCTTATTTCCGCTTTTCTCAAACCCACGATAAGGATAAACTGTACAGCACACTTTCTATCTCACTTTTTTGCAGCACCATTTTGTTCAGTATTATATTATTGCTTTGCAAAGATTCTCTTATAAATGCAGCAGATCTTAACAGTCATCCGCAATACCTGCTGTGGATGATTGCCATTATTGCAGTAGATAATTTAAATACTTTACCCTTTGCCAGGCTGCGGCAGGAAAACCGCCCCAAAAGATATGCAGCAGCAAGAATTGCGGGTATAATAATTAATTTAAGTGTTGTTATATTTTTCCTCGGTATAGCTCCGGGTATCCTTAAAAAAAATCCTGATGGATGGTTAAGTTTAATTTACAGTAAAGACTTTGGCCTGGGTTATTATCTTTTAGGAAATCTTTGTGGCAGCCTCGTTACCTTATTGCTTTTATCAAAAGAAATAAAACAGGTACAGTTTGTAATAGATACAAAACTCTGGAAAGAAGTAATGCGGTACAGCATGCCGCTTATTATTGTGGGCCTGGGAGGTATGGTAAACGATGTACTGAGCCGTATGATATACCGGCATGTGGTAGATTTGCCGCAGCAGCAGGCCGATCATGAGCTGGGTATCTTCGCCAATATTTTCAGGATTGCATTGTTGGTTACTATTTTAATACAGGCCTTCCGCATGGCTGCCGAACCATTTTTCTTTAACCAGAGCAAAAATGAAAACGCACAAAAAACTTATGCAAGAGTGATGAAATTTTTTGTAATTGCATGCTGCTTTATGTTTTTATTTATTGCACTTTTCCTGGATATTTTTAAATGGATATTTACTACCTATACCAATCCTGCCTGGGCGCAGGGGCTGGAAGTAGTACCACTGCTGGCCCTCGGAAATATTTTTTTGGGTATTTATTACAACCTCAGTGTCTGGTACAAGCTCACTAATAAAAATAAATATGGCGCTATGATAACTGTTGCAGGAGCCATCATAACGATTGTTTTGAATATTGTATTAATACCGGTATTGCACTATACCGGTGCAGCATTGGCCACATTTTGCTGCTATCTTTTTATGATGATTATAAGTTATAAACTGGGGCAAAAATATTATCCTGTACCCTATGCGGTAAAAAAACTGATATCGTATATAGCTTTAGTGGTTCTTCTTTATGCCCTGCACCTTGCCATGGTAAGCTGGATAAGCCCGGCTTTATGGTTTTCTATAAGTAGTGGCACATTACTGTTTATTTTCTTTGCCTGGTTTGTAACTAAAATAGAAGCAAAAGAACTGGCCGGCTTTCCGGTTATTGGTAAATATTTTACCCCTAAAGCAGCCTGATAAATTTTTAGCCCATGCGAAAAATTTTACAATACTTTTTAAAAAGACCGCTCACCTGGATGGGCAATAAACTGGCGGCATCTCCCAAAAGGGAGATGGTTTTTAATTCGCTCACGCAGTTGTACCAGCAGGGGATACAGGAAAAAGGAACAGCAGTTAAAACAATAGAAGCAGATATTGCCAAAGATAAATTTATCATCTTCAGCGATCAGCATAAGGGCAATAAAAGCTGGGCTGATGATTTTAATATAAGCGAGGGCAACTATACTGCTGCTTTGCAGTATTACAACCAGCAGGGTTTTAATTTTATAAACCTGGGCGATAGCGAAGAGTTGTGGAAGTTTAAAGCTGTGGATATTTTACCTGCCAATGAAAAATCGCTTTTGGCAGAAGCTGCCTTTAACCCCGGGCGGTATATAAAAACTTTTGGCAATCATGATATCATCTGGAAAGATAAATTTGCGGTACTGTTTTATTTAAAAAAATATTTTACTCCTGCGCCGTTGGTTTACGAAGGTATTATTCTTAAAGTGCAGGGATTAAAACTTCCGCTCAATATATTTTTAACCCATGGCCACCAGGGCGATTTAATGAGTGATAACAATGCATTAAGCACCTGGCTGGTGGCGCATATCTGGATGCCGCTGCAGCGTTTTTTAAGAATCAATATAAACAGCGCCAGTACAGATTTTTCATTAAGAAACCTGCACAATAAAATGATGTATGAATGGAGCAGTAAAGAAAAAAGCCTGTTGCTCATTACCGGGCATACGCACCGGCCAGTGTTTGCATCCGGCAGGTACCTGGATCACCCCAGCAATAAAATTTATGCAGCAGAAGAAGAAAAAACATTTTTATCTCCCTGTTATTTCAACAGCGGCTGCTGCTGTTTTGATGATGGCGATATTACAGGAATAGAAATAGCCGGTGGTTTTATACGCCTCGTAAAATGGTACGACGAAGAAACGGATTCTAAGAAAAAAGTGCTGGAAGAAATAAGTTTTGAAAAACTGGTGGAAGATCTGGAATAGAAAATTGCCGCAGATTTACAAATATTTTTTCATCAGTACAAACAACACTTTCTTCTCCGGCTCTGTAAGCTCGCCTGTTGTTTCTATCATTAAAAAATGCCTGCGAAAAGCCTGTGTGGCAGCCACAGCATTACTGATATCGTATCCAATTATTCTTAACGCATAAGTTGTATTAAAGTCTATGGGCAGTTCTACGGCTGTAGTATCATCATACCAGTTTCCAAAACCATTTTCTGCCAACCGCTTCCACGGAAAATTTACATTAGGATCTGTTTTACGTGTGGGTGCAATATCTGCATGGCCAATAAAATTAGCTATGGGTATACTGTGTGTTTTTTTTAGTGCAGTTAAAAGCCCGAGCAGGCAATTAAGCTGCGGTTCTGTAAAAACTTCTTTTCCATTGTTATCTATTTCTATACCTATAGAAGATGAATTGATATCTGCCTGCCCTCCCCATTTAGCGGCACCTGCATGCCATGCACGCAGGTAATCGTTTAGCATATGATGCAGCGTACCATCTTTACAAATAACATAATGGGCACTCACCTGGCTTTTTATTTTTGTAAATGTCAAAAGTGTTTCCTCGCAGCTCTTCTGTGCCGTATGATGAATGATAACTGTATTGGGTTTTCTTAAATTAAAGTTTATTGTGCCCACCCACGAGGCAGGTAGTTTCATAGAATCTGCCAGCAGGCTGTCTTTGGGCATTTTGCTTATTGTTTTTGCCAGCTGCTTTACCTGCTTTTTATATTGTTTGTTGGTAGTTGCATATGGTTTGGGAGTGCAGGAATAAACATTGACAGCCAGAAGCAATGCCATAAAAAACCTAAAATTAAATATCATAGAAATAGATGTTGTTTAAACTAAGCTTAAAGATAGCACTGTTAGGGTAATAGCATGAGAAGGGATTGAGTTGGAATGATGAATTTATGCGCATACTGTAAATTGTTTAGCTTAAACTTCTAAACCTCTGAAACCTCTTAAGCCTTTGAAACTTTTGAAACTCCTTTCTTATTTCCTATTTTTACAAAAGTGATTTGTCCCCCATTAACCATAACTTTTCTTGGCACCGGCACCAGCAGCGGTGTGCCCATGATAGCCTGCGATTGTGAAGTATGCACATCTGCAGACAAAAAAGACAACCGGCTGCGCAGCAGCATACTGGTGCAGAGTTACAACACTACACTGGTGGTAGATACCACACCCGATTTTAGATACCAGATGTTGCGGGCAGGAGTAAAAAAACTGGATGGCGTTATTTATACCCATCCGCATAAAGATCATATTGCAGGGCTGGATGATATAAGGGCATTTAATTTTTTTACGGAAAGAGCAATAAATGTATATGCAAATACCCTCACACAAAATGCATTGAAGAATGAATTTCATTATGTATTTGCAGAGCATAAATATCCCGGCATACCGGATATTATTTTAAATGATATTAATGAAGAAGTTTTTATGGTGGGCGACATTCCTGTGCAGCCCATAAAAGTATGGCACCTGCACATGCCGGTACTGGGTTTTAGGTTTGGCAATTTTACTTATATAACAGATGCCAACAGGATTGGCGATGAAGAAAAAGAAAAAATAAAAGGAAGCGAAATATTAGTGCTGAATGCGCTGCGCAAAAAAAAGCATATCTCTCATTTTAATTTATCCGAAGCCGTAGAAATGGCCGATGAATTAAAAATACACCAGGCTTATTTTACGCATATCAGCCACCAGCTGGGCCGGCATGCAGATGTAACCGATGCTTTACCCTCTAACCGGTACCTGGCTTATGATATGCAACAGTTGCATCTCCAATAAAACTTACCACTATCGGGTATTGCAAATATCTGATACGAAGGCTAATTTTAATGAATGCCTGCAAAATCTTCTCAAAGCTATTTTTACTTTACCCGAAAAGAAAGACGGGGATCGCTTGTGTTGCTGATAGTAGTACTTCTTATTTGTATGACCCCTTTTTTATACCCACTGCTTAGTAATAAGAGCATTACAGAAGAAAATAAATTTGATACGGTACTTGCTTCGCTAAAAACCAAACAGGCGGCGGCAAGCCAAAAAAAGTTTAATGCCCGGCAGGATGATAATGATTACAGGCCCTATGATCATCCATCATCTGCCCGCTATACTTCATCATCAAAAGGAATACTTTTTTATTTTGATCCAAATACTATATCTGCCGAAGGCTTTAAAAAATTAGGACTACGGGATAAAACCATTGCCACTATTTTAAACTTCAGGGCAAAGGGAGGAAAATTCCGTGAGCCGGAAGACATTAAAAAAATCTGGGGCCTTTTTCCTGACGAAGCTGAACGCCTTATACCTTATATACAAATAGCTGACACACCGGAAAAATCTTTTGAAAAAAATTATCCGGAATACGAACCTCAAAAAACTGAAAGAACTAAAATAATAAATGTTGTAGAAATTAATGGGGCCGATACCTCTGCTTTTATTTCGCTGCCTGGCATTGGCAGTAAATTATCGCAACGCATTATAAACTTCCGGGATAAACTGGGTGGCTTTTATACAGTAGACCAGGTAGGAGAAACTTTTGGTTTGGCTGATTCTGTTTTTAAAAAAATAAAACCTTTGTTGCAAATTTCCGGTGAATTAAAAAAGATTAATATCAACACTGCTACGCTGGATGAACTGAAAGCTCATCCTTATATAAAATATCACCTGGCCAATGCCATAGTGCAATACAGGCTGCAGCATGGAGATTATAAACTGGTAGAGGATATTAAAAAAATAATGATTGTAGATGAAGCAGCGTATAACAAAATAGTACCTTATTTAAAAACAGAATAAAGAGCTGCGTAATTGTAATAAAGGTAGAATTATTTGCGTATTAAGGCTTGTTCGTATGCGATGATACATTTGATGCATAATTTGCATGTGGGGCACAGTAAGTACTGCAAGCCCTAAGAAGCTGTCTAAAAATAGAATTTTGACTCGTCCTAAAAAAAAGTTTACAGGTTAATAATTAAATCCTTCGTGTCCCACGAACGGCGGCGATCCGCCGTGGCTCTGATAGCTATCGGAGCCACTTTTGGTTAAAGAAGAAATTCATATAATCATTTTTACACAGCCTCTAAGAAAAAAGAGAAACATTTACTGCTTTGCTTTGTTTATATCAATAGCAAAAAGCCATCTAAATGACATTCAATAAAAATTTTGAGATTCTTTACCAAAAACTTCTTTCGGATAAAACCAAAAAAAGAAGTGAGCGGATTATTTTGGTAATAGCTATTGCAAGTTTCCTTATTCACCTGACAATTATTTGGTTGGTGGATTT
>JAYVGA010000021.1:0-34014 GCA_043772635.1 Chitinophagaceae bacterium | reverse complement strand
AAAAACCTTTAACAGCTAAGCCGCTTCCGGTTAAACAGGAAAGTATTATACCCACAAAAAATAATAAAGCAAAGCCGGTAAATAAGCCTGAGGCAAAACCTCAACCCGTTAAAACACCTGTAGCACCGGTAGAAGAAAATACAGCTATACCAGCTCCTGTAGAAGAACCAACAGCAGCAGATGCAGTGATGAATGAAGCGAAGGGAAATCCCATACCGCCAGATAAATATGTGTTGGCAAAAGATACTTTTCATGGCCATACCAATCCTTCGGCAAGTAAAAGCTCTATAAAACCAAAAGGTAAAAAACCTTTATGGAACTAATAGATTTTTATAATAAGAATGCCGCAGCTAAAACAGTTTCGGCATTCTTATTTTTATAGCATAGCACTATACAAACAAATCGTTATACAATTCTGCGCCGGGCACTACCGCATATTTACTTAAATCGGTTATGCCTTCTGCAGCCAGTACTTCTTCGTCAATAAAAGTATTACCCGTACATTCTGCAGATGGTTTAGATAATATATAATACACAGCATCTGCAATAATATCCACAGTGCGGCTCATATTCATTAATGCATCGCCGCCCAGTAAATTTTTAACGGCTGCCGTAGCAATGGTTGTACGTGGCCATAATGCATTGGCAGCAATATTGTATTTTTTCAACTCTGCCGATAAACCCAGTGCTATCATACTCATATCATATTTACTGATGGTGTATGCCAGGTGATGGGCAAACCATTTCAGATCCATATTTATGGGTGGTGATAAATTTAAGATATGGGCATTGCTTCCTTTTTTTAGATAAGGAATACATGCACGGCTCACCATAAATGTTCCTCTTACATTAATATCATACATCAAATCAAAACGCTTGGGTTCTATTTGCTCTGTAGGTGTAAGATTAATTGCAGAGGCATTATTGATAAGAATATCTATGCCCCCAAATTTTTCTGCAGCCTGTTCTACCACGTTTTGTATCTGATCTTCAAAACGGATATCGCACTGTACAGCGAGAGCCTTTCCTCCTGCTGCTTCCATTTCTGCAGCGGCAGAAAAAATAGTACCGCCCAGTTTAGGATTTTCTTCTACACTTTTGCTGGCTATTACAATATTGGCCCCTTCTGCTGCAAGCTTTAATCCTATGGCTTTGCCAATGCCCCGGCTGGCACCGGTGATGAGAACAGTCTTATTCTGGAATGTCATAATATTTGAAGAGTTTAATTGGTGAAAGGTGAAAAAGTGAAAGGTCAAAGATCAAAAATCAAAGCTTTAAAGTGTTTACTCTCTTTGCAGATTAATAATGCTTGAAACAACTTAGACGATTTTTAAAACGTTTCTTGTTACTGAAACAGCAACGAGTTTTCACCTTTCACTTTTTCACCTTTCACTTAAGCTAATACAGCTTCGTGTGTGATGTTGGTATTATACAATTTAGAAATGGGGCAATTGGCTTTTGCATCTGCCACTGCTGCTGCAAACTGCTCTTCGTTAATACCGGGAACAGTAGCTTTTAAATTTAAATGCGATTCGGTGATGGCGCCATCGCCCAGTGTAATATCGCAACGGGTTTCAATATTATCTGCAGTAAACCCTGCTGCATTAAGCACAAAACTCAACTTCATGGTAAAACAGCCTGCATGTGCAGCTGCCACCAGTTCTTCGGGGTTAGTGCCTACGCCACTTTCAAAACGGCTCAGGTAAGAGTATTGTGTTTTGTCCAGTGTGGCGCTTTGTGTGGTAAGGTGCCCGGTACCTTCTTTTCCTGTTCCCTGCCATACGGCTGTTGCGTGTCTTTTCATAAATTTTTATTTTGATGATGAGATGATGAACGGGATTTTCTTTCTAATTTTTGAGGCGTAATAAATAACCCCAGTACAATAAAATAAATTGAGTAGGCAATATACACAGAAAATGGTGCTGAAGCAATGGCAATTACATTTAAAATAATAGCAATAATATTTTTTACCAGTCCATCCTGGATGGAACGTTCTGATAAATTTTCATCTACCAGGTTTGCTGTAAAATAAGAATAACGTCTTACTATATAGGCTGCAAAAGAACACATGAGTAAAACAAGCCCAAGGCACATAGCCGCTATGGGCAAATCCGGATGATCTCCTACCATGGCCACCGGAAAAGGCAGCATGGTTATCCAAAACAATAAATGAATATTATACCACAGCAGTTTACTATTGGCTTCTTTAATAGAATGGTACAACTGGTGATGATTTATCCAAAATACCGCCACAAAGAAAAAACTAAAAATAAAGCCTATAATGTTGGGTAATATTTTAGACAGTTCGTGCAGGTTTTTTTGCAGGCCTGCATTATCTGTAAATTTTGGAATTTTAAACTGAAAGGCAAGCAGGGTAATTACAATGGCAAAAACCCCATCGCTGAATGCCTCTATCCTGCTGGTGGAAATAAAAAAATTTTTACCGGCCATATTCTTTACGCTTTCAGCAAATACATTTTGTATGCTGTTTCGTTATAACCAATTAATATCGTGCCATTCATTTCTATTACAGGTCTTTTTATAATACTGTTATGCTGCTGCATAATCTGTATGGCTTCTGCAGCATTGTTCACCAGGCCTTCGTATGCTTTCATTACTTCTTTCCAGGTGCTGCTGCGTTTATTAAAAACAGCTTCCCATCCCTTTGCCCTGCACCACTGCATAAGTTTTGCAGCAGTTATTCCTTCTTTTTTATAATCATGAAAAGTAAAAGGGATATCATGATTGTTAAACCATACTATTGCTTTTTTTACCGTGTCGCAATTAGGAATACCGTACATCTCAATCATAATTTTTTTTTTACTCTTTTATTTTTGCAACCCAGGTGTTGCTCCTATCAAGGAGCAAGAAAAAACATTTGTATTTTATGCTGCAAAGCTGTGGCTCCTAAGAAGCCAGTAGCATTTCAATACAATATCTAAAGAAAATATTCAAAGTAAACAACTATCTCTTCAAAAAAATTAAAATCATTTTTTATGTTTTAAAAAGCATTCTTTAGGCCAATCCCTGGCAGAGCTTTTAAAACTCCGGCAATACCGGTTTTGTTTTCATAATGGTTTCTATCTTCTCCATTACCTCTGTAGTAAGTTTTGGTAATGTGTCCAGAGATTTCAGGTTATCCAGCAGCTGTTGTTTTTTAGTAGCTCCCAATATTACGCTGCTAACATTAGGATTTTTTAAACACCACGCAATGCTTAATGCTGCAGTGGTTACATCAAGTTTGGCCGCCATGTCTGATAGTTTTTTTACTTTTTTAATTTTATCATCGCCCATCCACCTGTCTTTAAGCCAGTCAAAACCTTCCAGTGCAAAACGGCTTCCTTTTGGTATGCCATCGTTATATTTTCCACTTAGTAAGCCCGATGCCAGCGGGCTCCAGATGGTAGTGCCCATACCCACTGTTCTAAAAATATCCAGGTACTCTTTATCTAATTTTTCTCTTTCAAACATGTTGTATTGTGGCTGTTCCATGGTGGGACCTATAAGCCGGTAATGTTGTGCCAGCCTGTGCGCTTCCATAATTTCTACGCCGCTCCACTCACTGGTGCCCCAGTATAAAATTTTTCCCTGCTGTATCAAATGGTTCATGGCCCACACGGTTTCTTCTATCGGCGTATTTTTATCGGGGCGATGGCAAAAATAAAGATCCAGGTAATCTACCTGAAGTCTTTGCAGGGCTTCGTTGCATGCTTCTATTAAATGCTTACGGCTACAGCCGGTTTGGTTAGGTTTATTGTCTTTTCCACGCCAGCCCCAAAACGCTTTTGAAGAAACAACATATGAAGTACGATCCCATTTTTTCTTTTTTAAAACACGCCCCATCATTTTTTCGCTTTCGCCCAGCGCATACACTTCTGCATTATCAAAAAAGTTGATGCCTTTATCATAAGCAAGGCCCATTAATTCTTCTGCTGCTTTATCATTTATCTGTTTGCTAAAACTTACCCAGCTGCCAAAAGATAATGCACTTACCTGCAGGCCCGATTTTCCTAATTTACGGTATTCCATTTTTTGTATTTTTTAGTTTTCGAAGGTAGTATAATAATGGGAAATGTTTGGGGAAGGGTGAGATACAGGGTAGGGTGAGTGACCCCAGAATAATTTATCAATTTAAAAAAATGTCCGGCAGGGGCGGCTCACCCGGTTAATGATAGTGACTTTTTTTTGGGGTGAGCCACCCCTAGTAATATTTTTAATTAGCAGCGCTTGCATGGGGGTGACCCACCCTTTACAGAATGTTTTTTTACATCGGAAATTGAGAAGAAGGAATTTTAATCATGCCCGTAGTTTTCCTGATAACCCTTTGTTTAAAATCCTGGCTGGCTTCCATTCCCACGCCATTAATAATATGGGTAAGGGTTCTTATGCGCACAGGTTTATCGGTATAAAACTCGTAGCCGGTACGGTTTCTGTCCCAATATAATTCATCGGTATTAAGCGTCTCCCCTTTTGTGTTTATTATTTTTACACTATCTTTTAAAAAAACAATATTCTCGTTTTCTTTATACCTGGCATAGAGTGCTGTGAGGATACTTTCTACCTTTCCGGAATCATTGTAAAAATTTACTTCAAGCGTTTTAGGAAACTCAATATAAGTAATGCTGTCCTGCACCCGTAGCATTAAAGGAGAAGTGAGTATGGCTTTTGTTTTGCCGCTGGTGGTAAAAATAAGTTTTACATTAATGCCTTCTTCTACTCCCAATTTTTTTTTAGAAAAAAGACTGTTTACTTCTCCTTCGTCATTTTCGCAGGAAAATAAAAAAAAGCAGCCCGCAAAAATGGCTGCCCTGATAATTTTATATGTGGTATTTTTTTTCAAAATTAAAAAGCAGAACGGTTGTTTAGCAGCAGCATAAAAATACAAACAATGTTAAGAAGCTGTTTGAGTTAAAAATATTAAAAACCTTATTAGTTTATTTTACATAGAGGTTTAGAGAAATAGAGGAACTCATTTAATATTTATAATTGCTAAAGCTGTAACTGTTAAAATACATAGCCCTGCGATTTAATTAATTCAAACAGCTTCTAATTGTATTTATCTTTTTGAAACCAGCGTGCATTCATAGAAACCCCGATGCTGAAACGCATAACATTTTCTCTAAGGCTCTGGCTTTGCTTATTGCCTCTTGTACCAATTTCTACCCCTGCATTTAATACCACAATTTCCCTGTAATAATTAATCTGCCTTAAGGAAGTAAGCGGTAATCCTGCGCCAAAAGTAACACCAAAGTTGGGGCGTTTTTTATCATCCAGTTTTACATAATCGTTGCCGTAATACAGGCCCGCCCTGTATTTTACAAAACTCCAGTACTTGCTGGCAAGGGTATTATCTTTTGCTGGATAATACTGTGCGCCTGCTTTAAAAGTGTAACTGTTTTGCACTGCATCTTTTTGGTTATAATACCGGTAGGCATCCCAGGTGGTCATCTCTACATCGGCACCAAATAATAAATGTTTATCAGCATAGGTAAACCCCACACCATAGGTAGCCGGCAGTTTTACTTTTCCTGCTACATCTTTAGAAAAATTTACGGTATCAATATTTGAAAAACCGCCATTGCCATCGTAAACAATAGTCTCATTTATATTATCCCGCTTTGCAGAAAGATTTTGCTGCAGGTTGGTATAAGCACCCAGACGCAGCAAATTTTTATTTTTAGTTATAATATCATACTGTATTCCTACATTTAAAAAAGCCCCGCCAAACCGTGTTTTTGTAGCCGTATTGGATTTATAATAAATTACAGAATCGTTTATAAAATTTAACTGCGTGCTGTAATCTTTAGAACCAAAAGTGTAACCGGTACTTAAGCCAAAACTAAAATTTTTTATCTTTATACCGGTACTTATGTTAGCCTGCGTAACACCTCCGCTTCCTTCATATAAAGTATTTAAACTGTCTATATTATTTAAACGGCTATTGCTTTCTATTTTATAATTAATGCGGGTTACTGGTCTGAGCCCAAAACTTATTCCCCAAAAGGTTTCTCTTTTTGTCATTTTTTCTGAAGCAACAGGAAAGCCTAACTGCAGGTAGGAGATAAGGGTGTTTACCGATTTAAATTTTGCAGGAGAGGTATTGCTTTTGAGGTTCCTGATATCAATATCGGCACCTAAATCAAAAACAGTACTTCTTAAATTGGCCAGCGATGCCGGATTTATAAAATTGATGCTCTGAAAATCGGAATAACCTGCAGCTACACCTCCCATACCACGGTTTACAATATTCTGATTGGGAACCACATCGCCCATACCATACCTGGAATAGGGGGAATTTTCCTGTGCGTTTGCTAATGAAGAAATAAATAAGGCAGAAATGATCGCAAATGTTCTCTTAAGCCCGGCAGTTGTTGATTTCGCTAAGTGCATACAAACCTTTAAATAAAAAATGTTGGTCGGCAAATATCTTGTATTTAAGTTGACTTGCAAAATAGGCAGAATTGCCCCCGGTTAAAACCACGTTAAAGTTGCCAAATTTTTCAGTGTATTTTTCAATGAAACCCTCTATTTCATTGGATATGCCAACAATTACCCCACTCTGCAAATTAGTTTTGGTATCATATCCAATTAAGGGAAAATTCCAGTCGGCAGTTGCAAGGGGAAGCTTGGCCGTGTAGTCGTGCATTGATTTAAACCGCATATCCATACCTGGTGTTATGCTTCCGCCCAGGAACTGGCTATACTGGTTAATAAAATTATATGTAATGCAACTGCCCAACCCTATTACCAAATTATTTTTGCCCGGATAAAAATGAACGGCGGCACACATTAAGGCCAGCCGGTCTGCCCCTATGCTTTCGGGCTTGCCCACCGGCGTAGTAAAATTAATTTTTGTAAGATGCGATATTTTATGAAAACGGGTTTGTGCGTTCAGCAAATTTTCTATACCCTCATTGTGATTGATAACTGAAGAAAGGATGCTGTTGCCGGGAGTGTATTTGTTTAATAATTCTTCAATGGTTTCTTTTTTATCATCGGGTAAAAATATTTCTTCTCTAAATTCATCATTAAAAAAAACAGCAGCCTTAAGGCGGGTATTTCCAAAGTCAAAACAAAGAGTGGTCATAATAAAATATTGGGTTAAGAAAATTTAAATCCTTCCAGGTTTTTAAAATGCCCGTTCATTTTTATTTTGCCTTTAAGCAAATCCATATGTTCCATTATTGGAAGTACTTTAGCCAGGTGAAGTTTTAAAAATTCGAGCCGCTGCAATTCCTGCGGCAGTTCAAGCATGCGGTACTCATCCTGTACAGAGAGGCCGGCATGGTGTGCTACATCAAAACTGCTGAGCTCATTATCGGGCTTTAAAAATTGCTTTACCACATTAAGATGGCTATGCAGCTCCCGTATAGCTTTTACAACAAGCTTTAATTTTGCTGCACTTCCTTTTGCAATATTTTCCGGATAGGTAACTATGGCACCGCTATACAGTTTTTCCGGAAGTTCTTTTATAAGTTCCAGTATTTTAAATACCGACAATCCTTCTGTTTTTATATCCATTTTTCCATCCTCATAAGTTTTACTTATTTCTTTTACCATAACAAGGGTACCCATTTCTGTAACTTTATTATCTATTACAGCAGGTATACCAAATGGCCTGGCATTATCAAAACAATCTTTTATTAATTGCTTATACCTGGGTTCAAATATATGAAGGTTAAGCTGCTCGCCGGGATATACAACGATAGCCAGCGGAAATATGGGAATGAAGTTGGTCATGCTTAAAAATTAAACAAACAAATTAACTTCAAAAAGATGAAAAATAATATTTTGTACAGCACTATTTCACTTCCTGCATGTCAATTAATTTTTTGTAAAAACCATTTTGAGTAATGAGGCTGTTGTGCGTGCCCCTTTCTACAATTTGCCCTTTTTGCAATACAATAATTTCATCTGCATGGCGTATAGTACTTAACCGGTGCGCTATTACAATAGATGTACGGTTCTTCATCAGGTTGTTTATAGCATCCTGCACAAGCCGTTCGCTTTCTGTATCAAGCGAAGAAGTGGCTTCATCTAAAATTAAGATTGGTGGATTTTTTAAAACTGCTCTTGCAATGGTAAGCCGCTGCCTTTCGCCACCACTAAGCTTCATTCCCCTGTCGCCAATATTGGTATAATATCCCTCTTCTTTTTTATTGATAAAAATTTCGGCATTGGCAATGCGGGCAGCATTTTTTATTTCATCATCGGTAGCATTATCCATACCCAGGGCAATGTTATTTGCAATACTGTCGTTAAATAAAATAGCTTCCTGGGTTACAATACCCATTTGATGGCGGATGGATTGCAGCGTGTAATTTTTTATATTTATGCCGTCAATCAAAACTTCTCCTTCCATGGCATCAATAAATCTTGGGATCAGATCAACAAGTGTACTTTTTCCGGCGCCACTGCTACCCACCAATGCAATTGTTTTACCCTTTTTAATGGTAAGGTTTATATTTTTCAATATAGGTTGATCTTCATAGCTAAAACTTATATTTCGCAATTCAATTTCCGACTTGAATTCTTGTAATACTCTTGGATTCTCCAGTTCTCTTATTTCCACATTTTCATTAATCAAACTTTCAATACGTTCAATACTTGCCGATCCTTTTTGAATATTATAGGACGCATTGCTTAATGCTTTTAGTGGTTGTATCAATTGGGAAAAAATGGCGATATACGCAATAAAATCTCCGGCATTTAAGGAGAAAGTAGAATTAGTAGCCAATACCAATTTGCCGCCATAATATAAAATACACAATACCGCAGTTACACCCATTGCTTCCGAAACCGGCGATGCAAGATCACGCCGCCTGTTGGCCCGGTTTTTTAAATGGAAAAGGTTTTCGTTTTCTTCATTAAACTTTTTCTCTATTTTTTTTTCTGCATTAAAAGCTTTAATAATCCTTATGCCACCCAAGGTTTCTTCAATGGTAGAAAAAATAGAACCAAACTGTTGCAATACCTGGATATTTTGCTTTTTTAAAGAACGGCCAATCCTGCCAAGAATAAATCCTGCAATGGGTAAAAAAAGGAGTAGAAACATCGTAAGCTGGGGACTTAATATCACCAGGTAAATCATAGAAAGAATAATCACAATAGGTTCTCTGAAAATGCTTTCCATTACACTAATGGTTGAACCCTCCACATCTGCAAGATCATTGCTCAACTTACTCATCACATCACCTTTGCGTTGCTCGCTGAAATAACCCACGGGCAATTGCAATATTTTCTGATACATTTTTTTCCGCATATCATTCAATATGCGGTTACGGATAGGATTTAAAAAATACATACTAAAGTATGCAAACAGGTTCTTTAAAATGATAGCAACAAAAATAACACTGCAAAGTATGAGTAAAGCTTTGGTGCTTCCGCCTGGAGATTGCATCAATACATAAAGCTTTTCTTTTAGATATTCAACAGTATTCATTACACCGGATCCTTGGGGCGAAACATTTTTAAAAGTATCCTCCTTTTTAAAAATGACCATTAAAAATGGACTTACCATTCCCAATGATACCACCCCAAAAATGGCAGAAAGTATATTAAACCCAAAATAAGCAAATATAAGTGCGGGGTAATTTTTTACGTATTTAAAAATCGTTTTTAAACTTTTCATGTAATACTGTAAATAAAAATGCTGAATAAACGTGCAAAGTAACTGCTTTTAAAAAGACTTCCATCAAACTTACCCATACTAAAAACATATATGCCTGCTGCAGGGCGAAGTGTATTAATATAACTTTCTGTATACGGCTAAATACTCATTTGCGGCTTTATCCCAGTTAAACACTGCAGCCCTTGATTTTATTTTATCAGCAGCACTGGTAGCTGTGTAATGCTCCAGGCTATCTTCCAGTATTTGCCTCATGCTTTCGGGTTCAAAATTTTTAAAATAGTAAGCTTCATTGCCGCCTATTTCGGGCAGAGAAGTATGCGTGGATAATATTACGGGTTTACCAAAATACATTGCTTCAATTACAGGCAGGCCAAAACCCTCGGCCAGGGAGGGGAAAAGGAAAGCCTCGCAATTTTGCATATACCAGTATTTTTCATTTTCTGTAACAGGGCCGGTAAAAATTACACGGTCCTCAACCTGGTGCTTTTTTGCAATGTCAATTATCTTCTCTTTATATTTTTCACTTTGTATAATGCCGGAAATAAACAATAGTTTTTTATTATTTACCAGCAGGGGTGGCAGCACATGAAAATTCTTTTTATCAATCACCGTTCCTATGGTATACAAAAATGGTGCAGAAGGTTTTTGTGTTTCGGGCAAGTCTTCAATCACCATGTCAGAAATATTGCAACCGTTATAGATAACACTGCAGGACTTGTTTTTTACATCAAAATGTTTTTTTACATCTTCTAAAACAAAATTTGAAATGGTTACAATATGATGGGCATGCTTAATTTTTTTGCCAAGCTTTTTTAAATATTTAAGTTGTTTTGAAGAAGACTTGTGCTCATCATACAAAAAATTAAGATCATGAATGGTAAGTACCACCGGAAGTTTTTTTCTGAAAGGGAAATAATTACTGCCCTGGTAGGTACAGTGCCATACATCTGCTGTTTTTGTAAAAGGCATAAAAAATTTATGCAGGTGATGCTGTTTTATAAATGAAAACCCCGGGCCAAAATCTACTGCTTCCGGGGCTCTTACATATATTTTTAAAGTTTCTTTTTCTTTATTAAGATTTCTTTTAATGGCAAGCCCCAGCTGCAGGCAATAATGGTACAAGCCGGTATTGTGATATTTCATACGTTCACAATCCAGCACTACCTGTTTAGATAAGTTCATTTTAATTATTTTTTGTTGCATCTACAGCGTAGCAAAAATTATTAATGGGAGTAAATTTAACAGCGTAATTTAATTCTTCTAAATATTTTTTAAGGGAGGTAAAATTAAAGGTATTGTCATCTACATCATGTACTTCTATTGCAATATGTTTAGCCAGCTGCACAATGTTTTTTGGCGTATTATAAATAATATCGTACTCACTTCCTTCGCAATCCATTTTTAATAAGTCTATTTTTTCAAGCTTATTATCCTTTACAATTTTAGTAAGCGAAATGCAGGGTACCGTGGTTTTTTTAAGATTATCCTTATTAAAGTTTGCAAAAACAGATGCTACCACCTGGCTGTCGGCAGTGTCTTCCATAAAAAGTTCGATACTGTCTTTTTCCAACCCCGTAACTGCTGCCCTGTTTAAGGAAACAGATTTTGCCATAAAGGGATTTTCTTTTATGATGTTTTCAAAAAAACTGATATTGGCATCAAGAGGCTCATATGCAAAAATCCGGGCCTGTTTAATTTTAGAAAGCAGCAGTACGTTAAAGAAACCTGCATTGGCCCCAATATCCAATACCACAGGATTATCCGGCATTTTATTTACCAGTTCATTAATACTGTAAACATCTTCCATAAATATTTCTTTAAATACCTGGTACAAACTTTCCGGCACGGTAAAATTTATACGGTTTGGTCTACTGGTAAAATGCAATGCCTTTTGCCGTCTTTTACTTTTGTTAAAGATATATTCTGCGGGGTTGCTGAGGTTCTGCCATAGCTTTATATATCTTTTAAATCCTTTTTGTGGCATCTTATTAATTTTATTATTAAAAGTAATCTTTCTCTCTTTAACGTAAAGCCTCGTGCGGTAAATTAATGGCGATGTACACTAATATCCCTAATCTATACTATTTTGCAATATGTGGCAAAAAATAAAAGATGATATTGAAAGCGGAAATATAAAAGCCCTGGCCCGCTGTATTTCATTAATAGAAAATGAAGTGGGTGGTTATAACGAATTTTTAAAATTACTTTCTCCTCGCAGCACTCCCATTATTGGTATAACCGGGCCGCCAGGTGCAGGCAAAAGTACTCTAACGGATGCCCTTATTGAATCTCATGTAAACGAAGGAAAAAAAGTAGCAGTTATTTGTGTAGATCCTTCTTCTGCCTTTAACCTGGGTGCATTACTTGGCGACAGGATACGCATGAGCGCCTGGTACAATCATCCTGCTGTTTTTATACGGTCGCTTGCCAGCCGTGGATCTATGGGCGGGCTTCATCCTAAAATAATAGAAATAACCGATACCATTAAAGCTGTTGGTTTTGATATTATTATTGTAGAAACTGTGGGTGTAGGCCAGAGTGAAATAGAAATTGCAGGCCTTGCAGATACTACGGTGGTGGTGCTGGTACCCGAAGCCGGAGATGAAATACAAACCATGAAAAGTGGCCTGATGGAGATTGCAGATATTTTTGTGGTAAATAAAGCAGACAGGCCGGGTGCAGATAGTTTTGTAAAAAATCTGCGCCAAATGCTGGCGCCGGCTTTTCATAATCATGAACAGGAAATTGCAGTTATAAAAACAGTGGCTTCTAAAAAAGAAGGAATAACCCTGTTAAAAGAAAAAATTAAAAGCCATGCCAGTGCACAAAATAACCAACGCAAAAACTGGCTGCTTACAGAAAAAGCATACCACCTTATTAAAAATAAAAGAATGAAAAATGTGAGTAAAGAAGATCTTAAAAATGAAATTGAAAAAGCCGGAGATGGTTTTAATGTTTATCGCTTTATACAAAAATATGAATAACCTTTTATTCTTCTGCAGATTGGTTTTTCCACCAGCGGTAAGCAATAACACCTACAATTATAAATGGCATTCCCATAAGGTACAGTATACCCTGGTTCATTCCCAGTGCAGGTTTTTCTCCTAACTGCGATGCAGTTTTAGTGCACATAGAGCACTGGGCATCTACACTAAAATGAAGTAGTATTAGTAAAACAATAATTGAAAATATGGTGAGGCATTTTTTCATACTGTAAAAATAACACTTTCCGTTTTCAAATTGTTCACCCCTTCAGAAATTTTGCTTTGACAGGCAAAAAAAATCCACCCTAAAAGGAGCGGATTTTTATAATTTAATTTAGAACATTCATACATTTGACCACCTGCCTTACGCCAGCTCCTGCGACATTGACTTACTCACCCTCTTACGGTCATCTTCATTTAATATAACTTTACGTAAGCGAATACTTTTGGGTGTTACTTCAATGCACTCATCCTGTTGAATATATTCCATACATTCTTCCAGGCTCATTAAAATTTTAGGTGCAGCTTTAGAGGCATCATCGCTGCCGCTTGCACGGTGGTTGGTAAGCTTCTTTGGCTCTGTGGCATTTACCACTAAATCTCCTGGCTTAATATGCTCTGCAATAATCTGCCCCGTGTACACGTCCTGTCCGGGATCTACAAAAAAACGTCCCCTATCCTGTAATTTATCTATAGAATAACCGGTTGTTTTTTCTGTTGATTTACTTATTAAAACACCGTTGCTGCGTCCGGGAATTGGTCCTTTCCATGGTTTGTACTCATGAAAACGGTGCGCCATAACAGCCTCTCCTGCAGTGTTGGTAAGCATATTGCTTCTTAAGCCGATTAACCCTCTTGAGGGAATATCAAATTCAAGATGTTGCATTTCTCCTTTGGTTTCCATTACCAGCATTTCACCTTTTTTCTGTGTTACAAGGTCTATTACTTTGCCGCTATACTCTGCCGGCACATCTACTACCAATACTTCGTAGGGCTCATGCTTAGATCCATTTATTTGTTTTACTAAAACCTGTGGCTGCCCAATGGTAAGTTCAAAACCTTCTCTGCGCATGGTTTCTATTAGGATACCCAGGTGCAAAATACCACGGCCAAAAACATTAAAGCTATCTGCACTGTCACTATCTTCTACCCTAAGTGCCAGGTTTTTTTCTGTTTCTTTCATTAAACGATCCCTCAGGTGGCGGCTGGTTACAAACTTTCCTTCTTTTCCAAAGAAAGGAGAATTGTTAATACCAAACAGCATACTCATCGTAGGTTCATCCACACTTATTGTTGGCAATGCTTCAGGATTATCTACATCGGCAATGGTATCACCAATATTAAAATTCTCCAGGCCTACCACAGCACAAATATCTCCGGCAAAAACCTCTGCTACTTTCTTTTTGCCCATTCCTTCAAACACATAAAGTTCTTTTATTTTCATTTTTTTATTGCTGCCATCGGCCTGCAATAAAGCTATCTGCTGATTTTCTTTTATGCTGCCACGTGCCACTTTTCCTACTGCTATTCTTCCAAGAAAAGAAGAATAATCCAGTGAGGTAATTTGCATTTGTGATGGGCCCTCGTTTACATTAGGTTCCGGAACATGCTCCAGAATGGCATCCATTAATGGAAAAATATTCTCCGTTTCTGTAATAGATGTATTCATCCAGCCATTTTTGCTGCTACCATAAATTGTTGGAAAATTCAGTTGTTCTTCTGTAGCGTCCAGGTTAAAGAACAATTCAAAAACTGCATCGTGCACTTCATCGGGGCGGCAGTTTGGCTTATCTACTTTATTAATTACCACTATTGGGTGCAGGCCAAGTGCCAATGCCTTTTGCAGAACAAAACGGGTTTGAGGCATAGGGCCTTCAAATGCATCTACCAATAGCAATACACCATCTGCCATTTTTAATACTCTTTCTACCTCACCACCAAAATCCGAGTGACCGGGAGTATCTATTACGTTAACTTTAACGCCTTTATAAGTAACAGAAATGTTTTTACTAAAGATGGTAATACCACGTTCTCTTTCCAGGTCGTTGCTATCCATGATCAATTCACCAGTTTCCTGGTTATCTCTAAATACCTGGGTGGCATGCAAAATTTTGTCTACCAGTGTTGTTTTGCCATGATCTACGTGGGCAATAATGGCGATGTTACGAATATTCATTGTAATTAAGCTGTTGGCTATCAGGTTTTAGCTTTAGCTTAGGCGGTATTGCTTATAGCTATAGCTAATGGCTAATAGCCATTTTTATTGAGGCGCAAAGGTAGGCTTAAATTGCGGGATGGCAAGCTTGATTTTAAATTAATAATTTTACGATACTGTTAAATAAATTTAGCAGTTGTCATTTAGTCAATTGCATTGTTTTGCATGTTATTTGATTAATCTTACGAAACAAAAAATAAAAATGACAAACACACAAAAACAAACACCTGCACTTGCGCTCTGCCTTATATTAGATTTTATAGGTTACGCAAGTTTTAGCCTGCCCCTGCTGGGAGAATTTACAGATCTGGTATGGGCACCTGTTTCCGGAATATTGTTTTATAAATTATTTGGAGGAAAAATGGGCGTGTTTGGTGGAGGCCTTAGTTTTTTAGAAGAGCTGTTACCTTTCACAGATTTTATTCCCACATTTACCATTGCATGGGCCATGAGGTATTTTACTAAAAAAGAGAGTGTGGCATTAAAAGTTCCTGTAAAAAGATATTAACTTATAGGGCCACCTGATGTTTAAATTTTTAAAAAAAGGAAGAGTGCGCATCAATAATATTTTCCTAAATGCCTAAGTGTTTCAAAATAAAAAGTGCACTCTCCTTTATATCCATTTTTTCGGTTATAGTTTATCATTTGTTTCAGCATTTTCCGTTTTATTAAATACCCATCTCCCAGCGAGGTAAGAATGCCGGGAACAATTTTATTTTTTTGTTCAGGAGTTACCTGGGTATTTAATTCATCTATAATTTTTTTGTATTCTTTAATATTATAGCGGTACAACTGGGGAAAAATATAATCTGCATAACCGCCGTTTAACCAGGCAGGCCAATCCTGTAAATACTGTTCCTTACTCCAAGGGTATATACTGGGTGCCCAGGATATAATACAGCCTGGTTTTGCAGCTTTTACCAAATGATACAATTGCTTTAGATAGGTACTCAATTTATCTGCCCGCCATTGCACCCACGCAGCATCTTTTGAATTTGCCGGCGGTACTAACCCACTATGTTCATCAGCAAATATTTTTTTTGTTACTTCATCATACCCGCCTTCGCAGGGCATGGCAGGCAAACGGTCGTCTCCCTGTATTCCATCAATATTATAATTGTTTACTACTTCCAGCACAAGCTTATTCATAAAATCCTGCACTTCCGGATGCAAAGCGTTCCACCAAAAGAATTTATTTTTTTGCAGATGATTGCCTTTTACATCCCGCCCCACCCAGTGTGGATACCGCTGTTGCCAAAGACAACTGCTATCGCCATAGTTGTAAGAAAATCCAAACTCAAACCATGCATGCACTTTTATGCCAGCTTTATGGCCTTCTTTAATTATTTCTTTAACAGGGTCTCTATTGCCATATATTTTTGATTGTTTTAATCCAATATATTCTTCAACAACTTTACTGGGATACATAGTTTCGCCATTATTCCATACAACAACATATAAATTGTTTATGCCTGCATTTTTACAAAGCCTTATAGCTTCTTTTATATTTTGCTCGGAGGTTAAGGCATTACTGCCAACATTGGTTATCCAGGTGCCTCTTACCGGTGCTGTAGTTTTTTGAGCAGAGACAAATATTGGTAAAACAAAAAATACAATAAACAAAATTGATATTTTCATTTTCACTTTTATTTAAACTTTAAAAAACTCTTATGGCTCATGGTTAGGATATTTTTTTTGATGACGGATACATTATCTGATATTACAAAACAAATCAAAACTACCTTCTATGACGGTTGTTTTTCCTGCAATATGCCAACCTTTTCCTTCCCCCTGATCTTCTATGTATGCTAACGTACCTTTAAACACTCCCTTTAATCTCTTAGTACTCCATGGGTTGCCGGGTTGTTGCTCATCGGTAACTGAAGTAATTGTAAGAGACATGGGGCTAAGCCCTAAAGAGGGGGCATTGTACGCAAATCTGAAAGCACTGTTTGGCGGCATGGGAGTTTTTACATGAGGGCCAAAAAACGCTTCCTGTTTACCATGCTCATCTGCATCTTTTATGCATACAGATGGGGTTTGGTTTGTGCAGTCATATATCATATATGTGCCCGGTTTTAAACCTGATGTATATACTTGAAATAAAAACTGAAAATCTTTCTTTTCACCAGATGCACTGCACATTAATGTGGGTGCCATGTAAGTCATGGATACAACATCGGCCTGTTCAATTGTGATAGTTTTTTCATCGGCCCTAAATTCAAATTTTTGTACAAAATCAACATTGGTTGTATTAATTTCCGGTGCATGGGAAGTTTCTGTTTTGATATTGCAACCTGGAAGTACAAATGCGCACAATAATATTAAGTTCTTTAAATTTTTCATAACATTTATTTATTATTCAGGAATTAAGTTTAGCAAACAATAGCACAGGCTACATTAATTTCATTCTGTACTCCATATATCGGTTGTATAAATGATGTGCCTGTATGTATGCCGATTGGGGGCTCATGAAATGCGAAAATTCAAAAGTGATGGCTTTGCCGTAGCCTGCTGCCCCGGCTGCTTCCAGCTTTAGGCGCAGCTTTTCAAATTTTACAGGCAAAAATTTTATAGGCATATCCCTGTCAAAACTTTCGGCATTGGTCCAGCACTGCAGGCCATATTTATCTGCCAGTTTTTTATTTACAGCAAAAAAAGTAGGAAGCTCACTAAAATCTATATGCCCATCCTGAAAAGCTACAGCATCTACCGCTCCCTGTATGCCGCTAAATATTTCGTTCCATTCTTTTTCATGCTCTGCCACTTCTATTCCACCGGCTTTGGTAAGTTGGGTTGATGAAGCCATCACTGCTTTTTTTCCATCTATCCAGGGAGAAATAAAAGTGGGTAAATTATTACTGATTTCTTTGCATTGTAATCCTAACGTTCTAAATGCATCTACCGCACCAATAGTACGGCGGCTTATTTCCATACTTAAATACCATCCTTTAAAAGAAGGGTGGTGTCCATATCTTGCCCAGGCTTCTTCTATAATAAATTTATTGTCTTCTATTTCATGGCTAAGCTCGCCGGTATCCCAGTAATGGCCACTATCATATAAACCAAAATAAAATTTCATCTGGTGCTTATCTGCAAGCACGCAAAATAATTCTACCAAATCTGCGGGAGGATTATAACAATTATATTTTTTTTGAAGATATGCAGAAGGGTAAGATAAAAATTTGCGGTAACCACATCTTATTAAAATAACGGTATCAATGCCTGCGGCTTTCATGTGTTTAAAATCATTTTCCCATTCTGCTGCACCCCAGTTTTGATGGGGGATGTCGTGACTTATTTCATCTATAAAAGTTCCGGTTATGAGCATGGTAAATTATTTTTTCTTTTCTGTGCCTCTGTGTTTTCTGTGGCAAATTATTTTTCACTGGCTGGCACTTCTCCTTCTATCTTATTTAGTGGTACCAGCCAGGTAACTAAAAATGCAGGAATAGTAGCTACTAATACCCATATAAAAAAATGTTTGTAACCTAATAAATCGCTCACAAAACCGCTTACCATAGATGGTATCATAAACCCTAAATTCATTAATCCACTGCCAAACGCATAGTGTGCCATTTTATATTTGCCAGGTGCAATCTGCTGCATCATAAAAAGTATTAAACCTACAAAGCCAAAGCCATACCCAAAATATTCCAAAGCTACTGCAGCTCCAATTACATAAACATTTACCGGTAAGGTAATGGCTAAAAAAGTATAGGCTGCAAATGGAATATTAAAGAAAGCACACAGTATTAATAAAGTTTTTCGGGAGAGCCCTTCTTTAGAAACAAAATATCCTGCTGCAACAGAACCCAGCACAAAGGCTATAGAACCAAAAACACCATACAAAATTCCAATTTGAGAAGTAGTTAAACCAAGCCCACCCTCAGAGCGTGCAGCTTTAAAAAAAAGAGGTGTTATTTTTATGGCTTGTCCTTCTGCAAAACGGTATAACACAATAAAACAAAGACTAAACCAGATATTTTTTTTCTGAAAAAATGTAATTACTACATCTTTAAGGGTGGCAAAACCTTCTTTTGCGGAATGTACTTTTGCAGATGCCCCACCAGTGGGAAGCATTTTCATACTATACAATCCCAGTACAATCATAATTAATCCATAAATAAGCATTACCGTCATCCATGCATTTACAATTCCAATATTTTTCTCCAGCTCCCCGGCCAGGTATACCAGTGCACCACCAGAAAGTACTTTGGCAATATTATAAAATGCACCCTGCCAGCCTACATACTCGGCCTGCAATTTTGGGGTAAGTTCGTTAAGATAAATACCATCTGCTGCTATATCATGTGTGGCGCCACTAAAAGCTATAATAGCCAACAGGCTTATAGAAAAAGCAAAAAAGTAACTGGATTGCAGACTTAAAGCCACCAAACCAAAAATGCAACCCGTAAAAATTTGGGTAGTGCATACAAAGAACTTTTTTGTTTTAAACATTTCTAAAAATGGCCCCCATAATGGCTTTAGGGTCCAGGGAAGCATGACAAGCGAAGTCCAGAAAGCAATTTGCGAATCTGAAATGCCCAGGTTTTTATACATTATGGAGCTGGAGGCTGCCAATGCAACAAATGGCAAACCCATTGCCAGCCATGTTGTTGGAATCCAATAAGCGGGATGTATTTTTTTTGTTATAACAGGCGGCACCAAGTTTTACGATTTATGTATTGATTATAAACGGATTGAAAGTTAATTAATTTTTTTAAAAACTTAAAGGAAATTACTGTATTTTTTAATTAAGTTCGTACATAAAAATTTAAGCATTAAATTTCTGTATATGAAAAAATGGTTTTTATATGTTGTTATAATGTGGGCTAATTTGCAATTTGTAAAAGCACAATCACTTATTAATTATGTAGATCCTTTTTTGGGTACCGGTGGCCATGGGCACGTATACCCGGGAGCAACTGTTCCTTTTGGTATGGTGCAGCTTAGCCCGGACAATGGTACTGATGAATGGGACTGGTGCAGCGGTTATCATTACAGCAGCGACAGCATTGCAGGGTTTAGCCATACACATTTAAGCGGCACCGGTATTGGAGACTGGTGTGATGTAAGTGTGCTTCCCTTAACAGATACTTTTTCTATAAGGAAGCCAAAAACAAAAATTTCTTTTAATCATAAAAACGAAAAAGCAAGCCCAGGTTTTTACAGTGTGGCTTTAGATAACGGCGTGTTGTGCAATTTTACTTCAACAGAAAGAGTGGGGTACCATCAATATAATTTTAAAGACAAAAAAGCCTGGCTGCAGTTTGATATGGGGTTTAGCATAAACTGGGATAGCCCTACAGCTGCCATGCTGCAATTGTTAAACGACAGCACATTAATTGGTTACCGTTTTAGCACGGGCTGGGCAAAAAACCAACGGGTATTTTTTGCTGCAAGATTTTCTTCTGCGGCAGCAGCTACAGTTTTTATTAATAGTAATAAAGATAACAGCGGGCAGGATACGGGCCGTTTAGCAAAAACAGTTTTGCAGTTTAATTTAAACGGAAAATCACTTTTTGTAAAAGTGGGCCTTAGCAGTGTAAGTACCGATAAAGCTTTACTGGCAATAAATGAAGTGGGCAAACAATCATTTAAACAGGTAAGAAAAAAAGCGGAGGGACTTTGGGAAAAAGAATTGAGCAAAATAAAAATTACTACCAATGATGAAACAGATAAAGTAAGATTTTATACAGCGCTTTACCGCACCTGCCTGGCACCGGTAATATATTCTGATGCAGATGGTACATACCGCAGTTATAAAAATGTGGTAGCCAAAATCCCCGTTGGAAATAAATACACTATTTTTTCTTTGTGGGATACGTTCAGGGCTTTAAACCCGCTATTTACTATTACACAACCGCATCGCTTACCCGATTTAATAAACAGCATGCTGCAGTTTGAAAAAGACCATGGCCTTTTGCCTGTGTGGGACATCAGCACCTGGGAGGCAAATACCATGACGGGTTACCACGCCATACCGGTTTTGGCAGATGCTATTTTAAAAAATATACAAGGGTTTAATGTGGCTCATGCTTACAATGCTATGCTAAAAAGTGCCAGCCAAAATCAAAGAGGCACACCAGATTATATCCGCTTTGGTTATTTGCCGCAGGATAAAGAAGGGTGGAGTGTAACAGTTACATTAGAATATGCTTTTGATGACTGGTGTATTGCACAGGTAGCAAAAAAACTGGGCAAAACGGATGACTACAACCGCTTTATGAAAAGAGCGATGAGTTATAAAAATTTGTTTGATGCCAATACCGGATTTATGAGGGCAAAGGACAGCACCGGTAAATTTATAGAACCCTTTGATCCGCTTTTATCGGAACATGGTTTTGAAGGACAGTATATAGAAGGTACTGCCTGGCAACACAGTTTTTTTGTACCACACGATGTAAATGGTTTGGCAGATTTGTATGGAGGAAAACAAAATCTCGTAAAAAAATTAGACGAATTATTTAATGCAAGTTCTGAATTGCATGGCGAAAATGCTTCGGCAGATGTAAGTGGGCTAATAGGCCAGTATGCACATGGCAATGAGCCAAGCCACCATATTATTTACATGTACACTGCACTGGGCCAACCGCAAAAAGCCGCCGAAAAAATAAAAATTGTTGTAGACAGTTTATACAAAACCGGGCCGGATGGATTAAGCGGTAATGATGATTGCGGCCAAATGAGTGCCTGGCTGGTATGGACCATGATGGGCATTTATCCTATGAACCCTGCAAGTGGCGAATATGTATTTGGCTACCCATTATTAAAAGAAGCGGCCATAAAACTTCCCAACAATAAATCGCTTCTGATAAAAGTAAATAAAATAAAAAAACAAGGAGAAGCAGCACGTATTTACAAAATTACTCTCAATGGAAAGTCAATGCCTGTAATTTCTATCAGCCATAAAGAAATGTTAGTGGGAGGGGTTTTGGTGATGGACGTGTATTAACCTCACTCTCGTTCCCTCTCTACTGGGTAAAGAAGGAGGATTGTTAGATCGATCAGGAGATGAAAGGGCAGAGCACTTAATCTATAAATCCCGAAAGGGTTCAACACTTAATAACCATAGATGAAACATGAACGACGCTGAAATGATGTAACAGAATTAGGGTTAATAATGTATGTTTTCCCAAAGCAACTTTTTTGGTAAGCAAGCGATACAAATGCTGTAAAAAAAACTACTTTTAAAAACCCCAAAACAGGGTTTACGTTTATACTGTTCAAGAGAAAACTTGCTTTGGTTAAATGTAAAATTGGGCAGCATTTTTTAATGCTGCCCAATTAAGAGTTTACTTTATTTTATACATCATTTAATTACCTCCGGCAAACCAAAGTTTTACGTTCTGGCCGTTTCCTCCCATACGTGTTTCTGCTTTTGTAACCTCGGCAGAATTTAAAGCTCTCAAATAATCGGTATAAGGAATTCTCTGAACAAATTGTCCGGCAGGTACTGTGGTACCAGGTTCATAGTTAACTGGTGCATATAATTTAGGAAATCCGGTTCTTCTGAATTCGGCCCAGGCTTCAAATCCATCAGGGTATACTGCCACCCATTTTTGTGTGCCTATCTGTTCTCTTTGTTCGGCTGCTGATGCAGAAAATTTTATGGGCAAAGTGGTTATTGGTCTTAAAGTACCTGCAGGTGTAGATGGCAGATCAACAGTATTATTTTGAAAATTGGTGATAGCTGCAGCATCATTTATTCCATACTGTTTCATAGATGCTTCAATACCTTTATTATACCAATCCTGTGCAGTTCCGCTTCCCACATTCCATCCGTTTAATTGTGCTTCGGATAATAACAAACAGGCTTCTGCATAGGTTAATACCATTCTTGAATTGCTCCCCTCATTTGCTTTGCTAAAACGGGGTCCAAGATTAGAATTATTATCATTCCTGTTTTCCGGCAAACTAAAATCGGATGGGTTTAATCCATTTTGTATTCCGTTGTAAACACCAGTATAGGCAGCATTGGCACCAGTGCCTCCTATGGCAGGAGAAAAATATTCTTTTAACCTTGGATCTTTGTACCCTACCAAAATACTTTCGCTGGTTGCACTCATCCTAAACTCTCCAAAACCCGATATTTGATTTAAAGCATTAGGAAGTACTGCGCTAACTTTTGCAAAAGCATTATCTGCATTATCTGTAAATACCCCACCAGCAATGGCTTCCTCAGCTTCAGCTTTTGCTTTTGCAGGATCTTTTTTAGAAACCCGTAAGGCCAAACGTAAACGAAGGGTATTGGCAAATTTTTTCCAGGCTAATGTTTCATTGGCCAAACTGCCATAAATAACATCTTTAACATCGTATGATTGTTTAATGTTAAGATCAAGTGCATTTGCAGCCTCTTTTAATTCTTTAAAGAAATCATAGTAAATATCTTTTTGCGCATCATATACTTCTGGCTTTGTAATATCCAGTACATTAAAATACGGCAGATCTCCATAGTAATCTACATACCGGTGAAATAGAAATACTTTCCAGATGCGTGCAATATTTTTTTGATTGGCTGAAGCATAAGGACTGTTAATGATGGCTACTAAATTCCCCAAATCCCGTGGATAAAATAATTGCAGCCCGGCATTAAGCCAGGTTTGATTAATACCATATCTGTCTGTAGGAAAATATACAGCCGAGGTGGCAAAATGCTCTCCATATAAATCTCCATACAATGCCTGAACCCTTTGGTGTTCAAAGGCGGTCATCAATCCTTTGGAAATAGCTGATGAAAATAATGCTCCGGCAGCACCCTGTGCAACAGATGGGTCGTCAAGACTGGGATTATTAGGATCGGTAGCTAACTCATCCAGCCTTTTGGTACAACTGCTTAACAGCAGGAAACCCAGGCAAAAGACCAAAAGAATATTGTTTATTACGGTTTCTTTTTTCATAAAAAATATTTTAAAATGATATATTAATATTTACGCCCAGTGATCTTGTTGTAGGCATACTCCAGAAATCAATTCCCTGGCCGCCAAGTCCATTATTTAAGGTGGCTTCAGGATCAAACGGTGCATCCTTTTTCAAAAAGAAAAGGTTTCTTCCATAAAAGCTGATATCAATATTTGTAAATGCTGTTTTATTAATAATGCTTTGAGGCAAACGATATCCTAAAGAAAGCTGGCGTAACCGTGTGTTGGTAGCACTATAGGTAAATACTTCTCCAACCGGTCCGCCACGGCCACCTAACAGTGCCCAGTATGCCTGTGCAGTTACGGGTACAGTATTTTTTGCGCCACTTGCCAAATCTCCGTCAATAATTAATGTTCCGTCCCGACCGTTCAGCGTTTCAATTGTTTTTCCAGATCCGGCTAAAACTGCCTGGGTATGAGAAACCACTTTGCCTCCCACTCTTGCATCAATTAGAAAACTTAAAGTAAAAGCTTTGTATCTAAAAGTATTGGTCATTCCTCCTGTCCAGTCTGGGTTATAATTGCCCACGTTTACCGGTCTTCCGGCACGTATCAGCGGTAGTCCGTTGGCGCCAACAACTATTCGCCCGGCAGCATTTCTTTGATATCCCCTTACATATAAATTTCCGAGGGCATCTCCCTTTTTAGCAAACAGATCTGCCACCCTGTTGCTGCTTAACAAAGTAGAGTCTAAATTGCCGGCCAGCGCTACTACTTTATTTTTATTGCGGGCATAATTAATGGCCACTTCCCACTCAAAATCTTTTAGTTTTAAGGGCAGGCCACTCAGCACCAGTTCTATCCCGTTGTTTTGTATATCGCCGGCATTAACTGTTTTTGTTTGAAAAAGAGAACTTAAAGGAAGGGGCAGTCTTAAGATCTGATTTTTTGAGTTTGTTTTGTAAAAAGTAAAATCAATGGCCAGCCTGTTTTTTAAAAAACGAAGTTCTGTTCCTAATTCCACCGATGTTGTTTGCTCTGGCTTAACATCTTTTAAAACCAAATTTGAATTATTATTTAAGATTACGCCATTTACACCTGCGGCAGATTGAAGCGTTTGAATAAATGAATACAATTGCTCATCATCTTTACCCACTTTAGCATAAGATGCTCTTAGTTTTGCATAGCTGAATAATTCGGGCAGTTTAACCATTTCACTTAACACTCCACTTAATGAAAACGAAGGATAAAAATAAGACCGGTTAGCTACCGGCAGGGTAGATGACCAGTCGTTACGTGCTGTAACGTCTAAAAACAAATAGTCGTTAAAGCTTAACTGCCCGGTGCCAAAAACAGATTGAATTTCTTTATTGCCTACAGCCCTGTCGGTACTAACTGTTTTGCCATTTGATGATTTAAATAAATAAGGAATATCCAAACCTCCTGCAGACTGGCTTTCGAAAATTGTATTGCGGCGGAAAAAAGCACTGCCTGCAGAAATACTAAATCCTATCTTATTTATCTTTTTGGTATAAGTAATTAAACCATCTACATTTATTTCTGTAGAGTTGTAAATATTAGAAGAATAATCGCCGGATAAGCTTTGCCCGCCTACTAACTGTGTAGGGCTGCCCGGAAAAATCTTTCTATCGTTATTATCATAAAATTTATCTAATCCCACACGCCCCTGAACGCTTAAATCTTTTGTAACCTGGTAGCGTGTGGTTAGAGAAGAAATAAAACGGTTTCTTATTTCTTCTGTTTTAAAATTATTAATTATCCAGTAAGGATTATTTATAATGGCGGCATTTTTATCCCAAAAATTGTTTCTTGGCTTGCCATTTTCCGGTACATCATACCGCTGCAAATCTTCATTTCTTACCGTTACCGGCATTCTTATAATATCAGAATATGGATTTACCGCCTCTTCTCCACCTCCGGGCCTGTTGGTAACATCCTGGTATATATAATTTACTTTGGCATCTACATTTAATTTTTTAGAAACCTGTGTTGTACCTCTAAACAAAAAGGAACTTCTGTTGTATTTATTGCCAGGCAAAAGACCCGTACTGTTTTCGTTACTGGCAGATATACGCATCTGCGATTTTTCATTACCGGCAGAAACACTTAGCGCATTATTTACAGATCTGCCATTTTGAAACAGTGCATCAATATGATCCTGTGCCTTCAGTGTAATACTTTCGTTTAGCCAGTTATTTACAGATTGGCCGGTAATTTTTGGCCCCCAGCTGTTTACACTGTTTGCAGCATAAGCACCTGCATCACCCTGTGCATACTGATCCTGAAACTTAAGTTTGTAAATAGGATTTTCTGTAGAATAATTTAAACTGTAAGTAATGCCGAGGCCCTTTTGCGACCTCCCTTTTTTAGTGGTTATTAGTATGGCACCGTTTGCAGCCCGGGCACCATATAATGCGGCGGCATTGGGCCCTTTTAACACAGAAATATTTTCAATATCATCCGGCGGAATGTTACCGATTGCATCTCCACCATCAGAACCATTAAATTCCCCGGTACCGCCACGAATCGTATTATCCATAGGTACTCCATCTATTACATACAGTGGCTGATTTAATCCCTGAACCGATCTGTCGCCACGCAACTGCAAACGGGTAGAAGCCCCCGGACCCGAAGAGCCCCGGCTTATTACAAGTCCTGCAACTTTACCGGAAAGGGCATTAGCTACATTCACTTCCCTGGAAGTGGCCAGGTCTGTTCCGCCTACCTGCTGCGTTGAATAACCGAGCGATTTTTTTTGCCGTTGAATGCCTAATGCCGTTACTACCACTGCATCAAGCTGAGCAGCATCTTCTTCTAAAGTAATGTTTATAGAAGTGCTGTTGTTAATGGCCATTTCTTTGGGCTTAAATCCAATACCACTAAAGAGCAGCGTACCAGATGCAGGAGCTGTAATGGTAAACCCTCCATCTGTGCCGGTGGAAGTGCCCCGGTTAGTTCCTTTTAAAGTTACCGTTATGCCTTCTACCGTTTTGGCAGGGTTTGCGCTGGTAACCTTTCCTGAAACGGTTATTTCCTGTGCCCATGATACGAGGCCCGTAAAGGAAAAAAGCAGTAAGAGCAGCAGTTGCTTTTTCATAATGTTTGTTTTGGTTTTAAAATTTGTGATGCATGTATTGTAAAGAATTTATCGTACAAAATTTCCGTTATAATCAACAGGTATATTATCAAATGGGTTGATGTATTCCATTAACAATTCGGCAATCTCAAGGCGGTTTGCAGGTCTACTCATTTTAAAATTTTGTAAACCAAGTGCAGCCCATTTTTTTTCTATATTTTCTTTCGATAAAACAGATTTTCCTATTTTTTGTTTGTTGTTGATAATGTATTTAATAATATCCCCCACAGTAACATTTATATTTTTTGATGAAAATAAAAATTGTGTACAATCCTTTACATCTTTTGCAAATGTTGCAGAGCCGATGGATGAATCTGGATAAAACCAGGTTTGGTTAGCCCATTTATAAGGTATGCCTGTACCTTTTAAAATACCCGTAGCCCCAATTTTTTGTATGGCAATAAAATGCGGATGATTAAAGGGCACATCAATATATGGCATGATGTAAGCGCCCGCATTTAATAAATTATTTTGTACTGTTCTGATACTTACATTGCGGGGTTGCTTTTTTTGCAGTACAGATAAAGCGGCCAGTGTGCCTGCGGCCTGCCCGGTGAGCATAACACAGGGTTGCAACCGGGTGGTTCCATTAGCCACATTGCTTACGCTGATTCCTTTTTCGGCAATAATTAACCCGTCCATTTTTGCAGGTATTAATGCGCCAAGAGGAATATTGTATGAAGGAACGGGATAAAATTCCAGGTGCTGTGGTGCTGCAGTATTTTTTTTGTGATGATGATCTATGGGGTAATCGCCTACGGCTATGCCGGTGCGGTACAAAGGCAAACCTTCAAAAGGTTTTGCAATATTATTAAGCGTAAATCTTACCAAACCTTTTACCCTTCTTCCCTCTCTGTGATAGGGCGTTAATGCCAGCCTGTCTGCTGTAGGAAATTCATCTGCAGTGATGCCTAAATTTTTAAATCCTAATTGATGCTGTATAAAGTAAACAAAACGAAGGGTGGTTTGTTTGGCTTTTTCTAATGCCGCGGTTCTTTGCTCATGGTTCATTTCTACAATATTCAAATAAGTATCATTTCCATGGTTGGGCCAGTTAAGCATGTATTTATCATTGGGAAGTTTTCCATAGTCCAGCATTTTTTTGGCATCTACGTTGGGAGCTTTTATATTTTTATTAATGTAATAATCTGTGCAGGCACCGTCAAATTCTAAAGGGTAATAACCCTGTGGTTTTACAATGGTACAATCTGCGGCTGCGCCATAATCTTTTAAAATAGCCACATAAGTTAAATCCTGTACAATGCAGCTGGTTTCTTTAATACCCACTTTTTCCCGGGTGATATTTTCTGGTTCCATACCTAAATCATAGGGAACATGAGCATCGGCGATCACGTCCCCTAATTCTGTGGCATCAATAATTACGGCAGCATTAATCTGTAGTTTTTCATTTTTATTATTTGTAAAAAAAGCACCGGTAACGGCATTTCCTTTTATTATAATTTTTTTAAAATGCCATTCATAAAGTACAGAAAGGTTTTTTTCTGCAGCAGCCATTTCTTTAAAAATACTGTCGGCCACATGTGGTTCAAAATGAGTGTTGCTTACCCAACCTGTTTCTACCTTCTTTGCCCCGCCATACACTGCATAAATTTTATCTCTGAATTCTTTCCATAAGCCAGCCTCTAATTTATGATTGCCATCTGTAGCCGTTACGCCTGCTGCACTTATCATACCGCCCAGCCATGGGGTTGCTTCTGCAATAATTGTGTTAGCACCCAGCCTTGCACTTTGTATGCCCGCTGCAGTGCCGCCTGTACCACCACCTATAACCAGTACCTGTGTTTGCAAATCAGCCTGTGCATGGGTAGCCAATGCACAAAGGCAAGCAATAGAAATGATAGTATATCTTTTTAATGAATTCATTAATAATCTTTAATTTTTCTTAAATCCTGCTTTTTAAAAATGATGAGCCTAACCAATATTATAATTTTAAGCAACTATTTACACCGGAGAAAAAATTTACAAAACCAGGAAACAATTAATCGTTATCCTCTTTTCTTAATGCTCAAACAATAACAAATCACTTGCTGACCAATGACAAAAAATGATTTCAGATTGACTCTAAAGTTGTGTACACCTGGTATAATGCTCTTGGAATATGAAAACATCCTTTCCATTTGCCTCCCTTTAAATCAAGCAGCACTTCTCCTCTTCTGTTAAGGTAGCCATACCACTCACCGTATTCTTTATCTTTAAAATGCTGCCAGGTATACTCGTGTATTTTTTTAAACCACAGGGCGCATCGCTCATCTTTTGTATAGGCATATCCCTTAGCTAATGCTACCAGTGCTTCTGCATGCACCCACCAGAGTTTTTGATCCCATTCCAGCTGCTGAAGAGGTTTATTTTTTACATCCATAAAATAAAAAATGCCGCCATATTCCTTATCCCATCCATGCTCCAGGGTATGCAGCATTATGTTGCAGGCCCTGGTAATAAGGCCTTCATCCTGCAGTCTTTTGCCCAGGTCCATAATAAACCACATGGCTTCTATGGCATGGCCGGGGTTTAAAAGCCGGCCTTCAAAACTGTCGCAAAAACTACCGTCTTCATAAACGTTTTCTAAAATCAACCCTGATTCCGGCTGGTAGAATACATTCATAACTTCATTAATTACAAAGGGGATAAAACTGTCTACTCTTTCTTTGCCTATAATATGCTCCAGCTCTAAAGAGAGATTGCAAAGTATCATAGGCAGGCTAAAGTTTTTTAATCTCCTCGTTCCAGGGTAAGCTTTATTGTAAATACCTTTCCAGTTGTGCTGGCGGGCAATAATATTTTCAAATGTTTGCAGCGCTATTTTTTTATAATCATCGCTGGGCTGGGCTTTATGTAATGCAGCAAAAGCCATGGTAGCAAAACAATCACTAAAAATATTATAAGGTTGCACCAGGGGCTTGCCCTCTGCCGTTAGCGAAAAATACCAATACCCATTTTTATCCCTGCCGAATTTTTGCATAAAATCTGCACCATGCAATGCCATCTTAAGCCATTCAGGATTTTTTTCTACATGGCTGTACATATAACTAAGGCACCAAACCTGCCTGCCCTGCAGCCACATAAACTTATCGGTATCGTATACATTACCTTTTCTATCTAAGCAGGAAAAATAACCGCCATTTATTTTGTCTTTACTATGCTGCAGCCAAAAGGGAAGAATATTTTGTAAAAGTTCGTTTTTATACAGGCCGGCATACGGCTCTAAAGCGTCAGGTGAATTATGCTTATAATTTACTGATGTGGGAGATATGGCATCCATAAACTAAGTCAGTTATATAAATTAATTACTTTACACATCAATATTAATAATAATTATTTAATAATTTCAATACTTTTTAAATTAATTTATTAACTGGCTGTAAAAGTTCTGGTTAACATTAAAAAATGATATCTCAAACGTTTTAATTATTTTTAAAACCATTAATGCATATAAAATGGCAGATTTACATTTAATTTTTGAAGTATTTTCCAATGACCAGGCATCCGGAGTGGCGTATAAAAACAGGGTGCTCAAGAGACTTATCATTAATTACCTGGATATAACGGGCAACGTAACTATAGCAGAACTGAGCAAAGAATTAAATATAAGTGCTCCTAAAATAACCAACCTTATTGCTGAATTATCAGAAGATGGACTTATTAAAGATTTTGGGAAAGTAGACTCCACCGGGGGGAGAAGGGCGAGTTTGTATGGGCTGGTAGCGGATTCTTGTTTTTTTATTGGAGTGGATGTTAGAAGGTATTATGTGAATATTGGCCTGTCGGATTTTAAAAAAAACCTGGTTACTATAAAAGAAAGAATACCCTATAAATTAGAGAACTCTGCAGAATCTTATCAGCAACTAATTAATATTATAAAAAATTTTATTGAAGAACTGCCTGTAGAAAAGCAAAAGGTTTTAGGAATGGGCATTAATATTTCGGGCAGGGTAAACCATACTACAGGTTATAGTTACAGCTTCTTTCATTTTCATGAGGAGCCACTAAGCCAAACCATAGAGAAGGAAATTGGTATACGCACTTTTTTAGAAAACGACAGCAAAGCCATGGCTTACGGCGAGTTTTACTGCGGTGCAGTGAGTAACGAAAAAAATGTTTTGTTTGTAAATATGGATTATGGGGTAGGCCTGGGTATTTTAATAGATGGCAAAGTATATTATGGTAAATCGGGGTTTAGCGGCGAGTTTGGGCATATCCCATTTTTTAATAATGAAATTATTTGCAATTGTGGTAAAAAGGGCTGCCTGGAAACTGAGGCTTCCGGCATTGCCCTGTTAAGAAATTTTAAAGATAAAGTAGAGCAGGGCTCCACTTCTTCTTTAATTAAAAAAGGGAAACCCATGGATGAGCTAAGGGTAATGGATATAGTGCAGGCTGCAATTGATGAAGATGTGTTAAGTATAGAATTGATGGCTGAAATAGGAGAAAAAATGGGAAAAGGGCTGGCTGTACTTATCAATCTTTTTAATCCTGAGCTGGTAATTCTTGGAGGAACACTGGCACTTACCGGAGATTATATCCGCCTACCAATAAAAAGCGCATTAAACAAATATTCTTTAAACCTGGTAAGCAGCGATACCCGTTTAGTGATTTCTAAACTTGGCGAAAAAGCCGGTGTAATGGGCGGCTGCCTGATGGCAAGAAACAGATCGTTGGTGGCTACATAAAAAATAATAACCTGGCAATGAACATCTAAAAACTACCAGACATTAACCTGCAATTTCTAATACACAACTCCCGAAAAGATTTACAAATAAAACTTCTCTATTGTAAATACGAGAGCGTATAAATGGATAATGATAATAAAATGGTGAAAGATTTTAATGGAAATGGGATACCTGCAAAATTCATTATTGATAAAGCAGAAAGAATACGTTTTAAGGCCATAGGCTTTAATGGCAATGATGATGCACTTGTAGATGAATTAACTGTAATGATTGAATTGGCAGGCAAATAATTTTATGCAGCTATTTTAATTTTACAAGGCAAAGTTTCCACTGCAACTCATCCCCGTAAAATATCGCTGGCATTATACCCTCACATAAATTTTTTGTTTGTCTAAAAAATACCCTGCGAGCCAGCACACCAGCATAAAGCTTACTGCAAAAAGAAATGAACCAAAATAACTGCCCGCATGCACAAAAATGTTTTGATATATCCACTGATAAAAAGATGTTTTTGGATCTGCCCTAAAAAAATACAGCAGCGTTGCACCAAGCTCCGATAATAAATAAATAAACAAGGGGTTGCGGCCAAACACTTCAAAAAAATACGTCCACTTTGTTTTTTGTTTAAAGTTGATGATATAAATAATAAGGGAAATAATGATACAATCCAGCCCTGCTGTATACAAAACAAATGAGCTTGTCCATAATTTTTTATTGATAGGAAAAATTAAATCCCAGCAATAAGCAGCAAACAATAATACTACACCCGCTATTAATAATTTGGTGAGGCCTTCATAAGTATTACCCTGTACGACCAGGTCATCAGAACGGGACTTTTGCTGTATAAATTTTCCGGCCGTAAAACCTGCTATAACATTTGCTACAGCAGGCAAAGTACTCAGCAATCCTTCCGGATCAAAAGCCACACCTTCTCCATGATATAAATGTTTTTCGTTTAGCAGCCACCTGTCTGTTATGGAGCCAAAGTTTCCCTGCATACTTAAAGGGTCTGCTGCATCGCCAAAAGCGTAAAGCAGCGCCCAATAAATAAAAAGAAAAATTACACTTAAAATTAAAGCCGTTTTTGGTTTTAAATAATAAATCATCAGCGATGCTATACCGTAGCACAATGCAATTCTTTGCAGCACTCCAAATACCCTTGTTTCTGTAAAAGGGAAAGCAACTATTTCATTTGTGCTGTTCCATTTTACAAAAGGAAACCAGTACATAAGATAGCCCAGGAAAAAAATAATGGCAGTTCTTTTCAGAATTTTCCACAACACTTTATGCTGGGGCAGATTTTCCCATTTAAGCATTACAAAACTCATGGCATTACCCACAGCAAATAAAAAAGAAGGAAACACCAGGTCTGTTGGGGTAAAGCCGTGCCAGGCTGCATGATGCAATGGGGAATAAGTAGTAGCTCCATTACCCGGCGTGTTTACAATTATCATCAGGCAGATGGTGAGGCCTCTGAAAACATCAAGGGCCGTAAAACGTGGGGAAACTGCAGTCATTTTTTGGTTAGTTGAGGAAAAACAATTTAGCTATTTTTATTTTAATTAAGCTGTTTAAGATTTGTATCTTTAAAATCAGTCTTACTATATCAATAGTTTCATATAACAAAACAATGGATATGCTGAATGCTATATAAAAAAGAGATTACAAAAAAATTATGCCTCATAAAAGTATCTGCTCATCATGACACCTCAAAAAATCTTTCTCCCAAATATTGGCTTATGTATTTTGCTGGATGTAATTGGCATGGCTTCCTACATTTTTCCTGCATTGGGAGAATTTATAGATATTATATGGGCACCCATTTCTGGCTTTATGTTTTATAAATTATTTGGTGGAAGGCTTGGTATGATTGGGGGTGTATTAAATTTTTTAGAAGAAATTATTCCAGCCACAGATGTCATCCCATCTTTTACCATCGCCTGGTTTATCAGGAAAAACGAAATAGGAAAAACTGCTTTCAAACAAAATTCAATTCAGTAATAATTATTTCTGCATACTTAAGGCAAGCGTTAATTTTGCACACAACAAAATAAAATTACTGTGCCATTCAATCTTCAATCCCTATATTCTCCTGCAGGCGATCAGCCGGCTGCCATTACAGATCTTACACAAGGAATTGTGAATGGCGAAAAATACCAGACACTGCTGGGGGTTACGGGCAGTGGTAAAACTTTTACCATGGCCAATGTGATACAAAATGTGCAAAGGCCCACGCTGGTAATTACACATAACAAAACTTTGGTGGCGCAGTTGTACGGAGAGTTCAAACAGTTTTTTCCTGACAATGCCGTGGGTTATTTTGTGTCTTATTACGATTACTACCAGCCCGAAGCGTATATCCCTACCAGTAATACTTATATAGAAAAAGACCTGAGCATAAATGAGGAACTGGATAAACTGCGCCTGCAGGCCACAGCACAATTACTTAGTGGCCGCAGGGATATTATTGTGGTG